>NZ_JBVJGW010000011.1:0-278672 GCF_055587105.1 Streptomyces sp. NPDC048461
CCCGCCCCCCCCCCCCCCCCCCCCCCCCCCCCCCCCCCCGGGGGGGCCCCCCCCCCCCCCCCCCCCCGGCGCCCGCGTGAAGGCCCCGCCAGGACCCCGGTCCGGGCGGGGCCTTCACGCGTACGGACGTCCGCGGCCGGGTCCGGATTCCGGTGCCGCCGACGTGCCGCTTTTCGTTCCTCTGTAGTTCCTTTAATGAGCCGCTGAATAATGCGCGAACCCGTGACGAAATATCACCGGGGTTTGAATGGGAATGCATTGTCGCCCTCTCCTTTATCGCGGAGACTCATTAACAGCTTCCGCTGAAAGGAACCCTGAGAATGTCTGAGGAGAGGTACATGGACGCTGCCGTGATTGTCGTGGGCGCGGGTCCGGCCGGGCTGACGCTCGCCGGTGAGCTGCGGCTCGCGGGGGTCGATGTCATCGTTCTGGAGCGCCTCCCCCAGCGCACGGGGGAGTCCCGTGGCCTCGGGTTCACCGCGCGCACCATGGAGGTGTTCGACCAGCGCGGCATCCTGCCCCGCTTCGGTGACGTCGAGACCAGCAACCACGGGCACTTCGGCGGGATCCCCGTCGACTTCGCGGTGCTGGAGGGGGCCCTGCAGGCCGCCAAGACGGTGCCGCAGTCGGCGACCGAGACGCACCTGGAGGAATGGGCCACGAGCGTCGGCGCCGACCTGCGGCGCGGACACGAGGTGCTGTCCATCGACGACGACGGGGACGGCGTCTCCGTCGAGGTCCGCGGCCCCGGCGGCGTCTCGACGCTGCGCGCCGCCTACCTCGTCGGATGTGACGGTGGCCGCAGCATGGTCCGCAAGGCGGTCGGCTTCGACTTCCCCGGCACGCCCGCGACGATGGAGATGTTCCTCGCGGACCTGAAGGGCATCGAGCTGGAGACCCGGATGATCGGGGAGACGCTGCCCGGCGGCATGGTCATGGTCGGCCCGCTGCCCGGCGGGGTCACCCGGATCATCGTGTGCGAGCGCGGCACCCCGCCGCGCCGGCGCCAGAGCCCCCCGGAGTTCCAGGAGGTCGCGGACGCCTGGAAGCGGCTGACGGGCGACGACATCTCGCACGCCGAGCCGGTGTGGGTGAGCTCGTTCGGCGACGCGACCCGGCAGGTGACCGAGTACCGGCGCGGCCGGGTGCTGCTCGCGGGAGACTCCGCGCACATCCACCTGCCGGCCGGCGGGCAGGGCATGAACACGAGCATCCAGGACGCGGTCAACCTGGGCTGGAAGCTCGCCGCCGTCGTCAACGGCTGGGCTCCGCAGGACCTGTTGGACACCTACCACACCGAGCGTCACGCGGTCGGCAAGCGCCTGCTGATGAACACCCGGGCGCAGGGCCTGCTCTTCCTCAGCGGACCCGAGGTACAGCCGCTGCGCGACGTGCTGGGCGAGCTGATCGGGTACGAGGACGTCGCCAAGCACCTCGCCGCCATGGTGAGCGGGCTGGAGATCCGCTACGACGTCGGCTCCGGCGACCACCCGCTCCTCGGCCGGCGCATGCCGCAGGTGGAGCTGACCGTCGGACAGCGCAGCCGGACGAGCCGCGAGCTGCTGCACTCCGCCCGCGGCGTCCTGCTCGACTTCGAGGACAACGCACGGCTGCGCGCCCGGGCCGCCGGCTGGGCCGACCGCGTGGACATCGTCACCGCGGACCCGGCCGAGCTGACGCCGGCGAGCGGCCTGCGCGGAACCTCCGCCGTGCTGGTCCGCCCCGACGGCTACGTGGCCTGGGCCGCGCCCGGCAGCCACCACGACCTGCCGATGGCCCTGGAGCGCTGGTTCGGCAAGCCCCTCGCGGTCTGAGGCCAGCCCGGACCGCCCCCGCAGACGCAGTCACACCAGCCAGAGCACTGGAGGCACAGACCCATGGCCAGTACGCAAGCAACGATCGCCCGGCCCACCGCCGGTCCGGCCGAGGAGCGCCGCGCCGTCGTCGCCGCGGCCCGTACCGTCTTCGCCCGCGAGGGCTGGACGCACAGCACCGTCGGGGCCGTGGCGGACCAGGCCGGGCTGGAACAGGGCACCGTCGAGCACTACTTCAAGGACAAGGAACAGCTGCTGCTGTCCGTCCTGCTCGACAGCGCGGCCTCCGTCGCCGCGGCCCTGACCGTGATCGCCGAGGACCACCTCGTCGAGGTGACCGACCTGGAGCGCGACCTGACCGCCCTGGGGCGGGCGTGGCTCTCGCCGCTCGCCGACTTCCCCGAGCACTTCGCCGTCGTACGCCACCTCGGCGCCGAGATCGTCCGGCTCCCGGGCGGCGTGGTGGAGATGTGGCAGACCTCCGGCCCCCGCCAGGCGCAGCGCGAGCTCGCGCGCCGGCTGGAGCGCCTCGGCGACGCCGGACTCCTCGACATCCCCGACAGCGACCACGCTGCCGGCCGCTTCATCCAGCTGGTCGCGGGCGGCGTCGTCCAGGCCTCGTTCCACGGCGCCCTGCCGCTGTCGGACTTCGAGACCGACTCCCTCGTCGCGGCCGGCGTCGCGGACTTCATCCGCCTGTTCAGTCCCGCAGCCGCGCGCTGACCCCACGGAAGAGAGAAGACATGCACAGCACCCTGATCGTGGCCCGGATGGACGTGGAGTCCAGCGCCGAGGTCGCCAAGCTCTTCGGCGAGTTCGACGGAACCGAGATGCCGCACCGCATGGGCACCCGGCGCCGCCAGCTGTTCTCGTACAAGGGCCTGTACTTCCACCTGCAGGACTTCGACGGCGACAACGGCGGCGAGCTCATCGAGCAGGCGAAGTCCGACCCCCGCTTCGTCGGGATCAGCCAGGACCTCAAGCCGTTCATCGAGGCGTACGACCCGCTGACCTGGCGCTCCCCGGCCGACGCGATGGCCACCCGCTTCTACGACTGGACGGCCTCCAAGTGAAGCCGATCCGCCACGACATGATGGGAGGGCAGCGCTAGTGGGCCGCCGTGTAGTGATCACCGGTGTCGGGGTGCTGGCACCCGGAGGCATCGGTGCCAAGAACTTCTGGAGTCTGCTGAGCGAAGGCCGCACAGCGACCCGGGGCATCACCTTCTTCGACCCCTCCTCCTTCCGCTCCCGGATCGCGGCCGAGGCCGACTTCGACCCGGAGCTGCACGGGCTGACGCCCCAGGAGATCCGCCGCATGGACCGCGCCGCGCAGTTCGGCGTGGTCACCGCCCGCGAGGCGCTCGCGGACAGCGGCCTGGACCTGGCCGGCTTCGACCCGCACCGCACGGGCGTCACCATCGGCAGCGCGGTCGGCGCGACCACCGGGCTCGACAACGAGTACCGCGTGGTCAGCAACGACGGCCGCCTCGACCTGGTGGACCACGCCTACGCGCCGCAGCACCTGTACAACCACTTCGTGCCGAGCTCGTTCTCGGCCGAGGTGGCCTGGGCGGTCGGCGCCGAGGGTCCGGCCACGGTGGTCTCCACCGGCTGCACCTCCGGCCTGGACTCCGTCGGCCACGCCGTCGAGCTGATCCGCGAGGGCACCGCCGACGTGATGATCGCCGGCGCCACCGACGCCCCGATCTCGCCGATCACCATGGCGTGCTTCGACGCGATCAAGGCGACGACCCCGCGCAACGACGACCCCGAGCACGCCTCGCGGCCGTTCGACAGCACCCGCAACGGCTTCGTGCTGGGCGAGGGCTCCGCCGTCTTCGTCCTGGAGGAGCTGGACAACGCCCGCAGGCGCGGCGCGCACATCTACGCCGAGATCGCCGGCTACGCCTCCCGCTGCAACGCCTTCCACATGACGGGCCTGCGCCCCGACGGCCGCGAGATGGCCGAGGCGATCCGGGTGGCCCTCGACGAGGCACGGATGAACCCCGAGTCGGTCGACTACATCAACGCGCACGGGTCGGGCACCAAGCAGAACGACCGGCACGAGACGGCCGCGTTCAAGCTGAGCCTCGGCGACCACGCGTACCGCACGCCCGTCAGCTCCATCAAGTCGATGGTGGGCCACTCGCTGGGCGCCATCGGCTCCATCGAGATCGCCGCCTCGGTCCTGGCGATGGAACACCACGTGGTGCCGCCCACCGCCAACCTGCACACCCCGGACCCCGAGTGCGACCTCGACTACGTCCCGCTCGTCGCGCGCGACCACCGCACCGACGCGGTCCTGACGGTCGGCAGCGGATTCGGCGGGTTCCAGAGCGCGATGGTGCTGGCCCGTCCTGAGAGGAGCGCGTCATGAGCGCCAAGGCAGTGATCACCGGAATCGGCGTCGCCACCCCCAACGGGCTCGGCGTGGAGGACTTCTGGGCCGCCACCCGCGTCGGCAAGAACGCCATCGGGCCGATCACCCGCTTCGACCCGTCCCCGTACCCGTCCCGCCTGGCCGGCGAGATCCGCGGCTTCGAGGCCGAGGACCACCTGCCGAGCCGGCTGATCCCGCAGACCGACCGGATGACGCGGCTCGCGCTGGTCGCCGCCGACTGCGCCTTCGAGGACGCGGGCGTCAAGCCCGGGGACATCCCCGAGTACGACATGGGCGTGGTGACCGCCTCCACCTCGGGCGGCTTCGAGTTCGGCCAGAACGAGCTGAAGAACCTGTGGAGCCAGGGCAGCCAGTACGTCTCGGCGTACCAGTCCTTCGCCTGGTTCTACGCCGTCAACAGCGGCCAGATCTCCATCCGCAACGGCATGCGCGGCCCCTCCGGCGTCGTCGTCAGCGACCACGCGGGCGGCCTCGACGCCATCGCGCAGGCCCGGCGGCAGATCCGCAAGGGCAGCAAGCTGATCTTCTCCGGCGGCTTCGACGCGTCGATCTGCCCGTGGGGCTGGGTCGCGCAGATCGCCGGCGGGCGCCTGTCCACCAGCGAGGAGCCGGAGCGCGCCTACCTGCCCTTCGACCGGGCGGCCTCGGGCTACGTGCCCGGCGAGGGCGGTGCGCTGCTGATCCTGGAGGACGAGGAGACGGCCCGCGCCCGCGGGGCGCAGAAGATCTACGGCGAGATCGCCGGGTACGGGGCGACCATCGACCCGAAGCCGGGCAGCGGCCGCGAGCCGGGCCTGCGCCGCGCCATCGAGGTGGCCCTGGCCGACGCGGGCGCCGAGCCCGGCGACGTCGACGTGGTGTTCGCCGACGCCGCCGGCACCCCGCGGCTGGACCGCGAGGAGGCCGACGCGCTCATCGCGGTCTTCGGACCGAACGGGGTCCCGGTCACCGCGCCCAAGACGATGACCGGCCGGCTGTACTCCGGTTCCGCCCCGGTCGACGTGGTCTCGGCCGTCCTCGCGATGCGCGAGGGCCTGATCCCGCCGACCACCAACGTCGAACTCTCCCCCGAGTACGCCATCGACCTGGTCACCGGCCAGCCGCGCACCGCTTCGCTGCGCAGCGCCCTGGTGCTGGCGCGCGGCGTCGGCGGCTTCAACTCGGCCGTTCTGGTGCGCGCCCCGCACTGAAGGCCGTACGGGACGGCGGCGCCCGCCGTGACGCCACTGCCCTGACCGGCGGCGGCGCGCCCCGTCCCGACCCGCTCCGTCCCCCCTTCCGCAAAAGCACGACGCACCGACGAGAGGCAAGGAAGCACATGTCCAAGCAGGAGTTCACCACCGAAGACCTCAAGCGCATCCTCCTGGAGGGCGCGGGCGCCGGCGAGGGCGTCGACCTCGACGGCGACATCCTCGACACCGACTTCGAGGAACTGGGCTACGAGTCGCTGGCGCTGCTGGAGACCGGCGGCCGCATCGAGCGCGAGTACGGCATATCGCTCGACGACGACATCTTCGCGGACAACCGCACCCCGCGGGCCCTGGTCGCGGCCATCAACGGCTACCTCGACGACCTCGTCACCGCCTGACCCTCCCCACTTTCCAGATCTTGGAGTACTGAGACATGTCGCAGCAGGACAAGCGGGTCGCCCTCGTCACCGGTGGCACCAGCGGAATCGGGCTGGCCGCGGCCCGCCTCCTGGCCGGCTCGGGCCACCAGGTGTTCATCGGCGCCCGCAACGCCGACAACGTCGCCGAGACCGTCAAGGAGCTCCAGGCCGAGGGCCTGGACGTGGACGGCACGACCCTCGACGTCCGCTCCACCGACGACGCCATCGCCTTCGTCCAGGCCGCGGTCGACCGCTTCGGCTCCGTGGACGTGCTGGTGAACAACGCCGGGCGCAGCGGTGGCGGCGTCACCGCCGACATCGACGAGAGCCTCTGGCACGACGTCATCGACACCAACCTGAACAGCGTGTTCCGGCTGACCCACGCGGTGCTCAACACCGGCGGGATGCGCCACAAGGACCGCGGCCGGATCATCAACATCGCCTCGACCGCCGGCAAGCAGGGCGTCGTCCTCGGCGCCCCGTACTCGGCCTCCAAGCACGGCGTCGTCGGCTTCACCAAGGCGCTGGGCAACGAGCTGGCGCCGACCGGCATCACCGTGAACGCGGTCTGCCCCGGCTACGTCGAGACCCCGATGGCGCAGCGCGTCCGCCAGGGCTACGCGGCCGCGTACAACGCCTCCGAGGACGCCATCCTCGAAAAGTTCCAGTCGAAGATCCCGCTCGGCCGCTACTCCACGCCGGAGGAGGTCGCCGGCCTGGTCGGCTACCTGGCGTCGGACTCCGCCGCCTCCATCACCTCGCAGGCGCTCAACGTCTGCGGCGGCCTCGGCAACTTCTGAGCCGTCCCGCCGCCCGCCCGCCGCCACGAACCCGAATTCCAAGGAGCATCAGCATGTCGCAGCCCGGCCCGCGCGAGGTGGAGCACGAGATCAGGATCTCGGCGCCGCCCGCCGCCGTCTACCGGCTGATCGCCGAGGTGCAGAACTGGCCGCAGATCTTCCCGCCCACGGTCTACGTCGACCACGTCGAGCAGGGCGAGGGCACCGAGCGGATCCGCATCTGGGCCACCGCCAACGGCGAGCCGAAGAACTGGACCTCGCGCCGCACCCTCGACCCGGAGAACCTGCGGATCACCTTCCGCCAGGAGGTCTCCGCGCCCCCGATCGCCTCCATGGGCGGCACCTGGATCATCGAGGCCGTCAACACCGAGGTCTCCCGGGTCCGGCTGCTGCACGACTACCGCGCCGTCGACGACGACCCGGCGGGCCTGGCGTGGATCGACGAGGCCGTCGACCGCAACTCCCGCTCCGAGCTGGCCGCGCTGAAGAAGAACATCGAACGCGTCCACGGCTCCGAGGACCTCACGTTCTCCTTCGAGGACACCGTCCAGATCAACGGCTCCGCCAAGGACGCGTACGACTTCATCAACGAGGCCGACCTGTGGGAGGAGCGCCTCCCGCACGTCGCCAAGGTGCGCCTGGACGAGGACGTCCCCGGCCTGCAGACCCTGGAGATGGACACCCGCGCCAAGGACGGCTCGGTGCACACCACCAAGTCCTACCGGGTGACGTTCCCGCACGACAAGATCGCCTACAAGCAGGTCACCCTGCCGGCGCTGATGACCCTGCACACCGGCTACTGGACGTTCGCGGAGAACGACAACGGCGTCGCCGCCTCCTCCCAGCACACGGTGACCATCAACACCGAGAACATCGCGCGCATCCTCGGCGCCGAGGCGACGATCGCCGACGCCCGCGCGTACGTGCGCACCGCGCTCAGCACCAACAGCCGCGCCACGCTCGGCCACGCCAAGGCGTACGCGGAAGCCAAGGCGGTCTGACCGTGACCGGGGACTTCACGCACACGCAGGTGATCGTGGTCGGCGCCGGGCCGGTGGGCTTGATGCTCGCGGGCGAACTGCGGCTGGCCGGCGCGGACGTGGTGGTCCTCGAGAAGCTGACCGCGCCGACCACGGAGTCGCGGGCGTCCACCCTGCACGCCCGCACCATGGAGGTCCTCGACGCCCGCGGCCTGCTCGCGCCGCTGGGCGAGGTGCCCCGGGAGCCCGCCGGGCACTTCGGGGGCATCCCGCTCGACCTCACCCTTCCCGGCCCCTACCCGGGCCAGTGGAAGGTCCCGCAGACCCGCATGGAGGAGCTGCTGGGGGAGTGGGCGCGGGACCTTGGCGCGGACGTCCGGCGCGGCCACGAGCTGACCGGGCTGACCGTGACCGGGGACCACGTCGAGGCACGGGCGCTGCGCGCGGACGGGACGACGGCGTCCTTCCGGGCCAAGTGCCTCGTAGGCTGCGACGGGGAGAACAGCGCGGTGCGTCGCCTGGGCGGGTTCGCCTTCCCCGGGGCCGACGCGACGCGCGAGCTGCTGCGGGCCGACGTGTCCGGCATCGACGTACCGAACCGCCGCTTCCAGCGGCTGGAGGGCGGACTCGCCATCGCCGCCCGGCGTCCCGACGGCGTGACCCGGGTGATGGTGCACGAGTTCGGCGCGGTTCCGCGCGGCGGTGCGCCGACGTTCGCGGACGTCGCCGACACCTGGAAGCGCGTCACCGGGGAGGACATCACCGGCGGTACCCCGCTGTGGGTGAACTCCTTCGGCGACGCCTCCCGACAGGCCTCCGCCTACCGCGACTTCCGCCTCTTCCTGGCGGGCGACGCCGCCCACCAGCAGATGCCCGTCGGCGGCCAGGCGCTCAACCTCGGGCTCCAGGACGCCGTCAACCTCGGCTGGAAGCTGGGCGCCCAGGTGTGCGAGCGGGGCCCCGAGGGGCTGCTCGACAGCTACCACACCGAGCGGCACGCGGTCGGCGCCCGGGTCCTGAGCAACATCCGGGCGCAGGCCCTGCTGCTGCTCGGCGCGGGCGAGGTCGACGCGGCCCGGCAGGTCGTGGCGGAGCTCGTCGGCCACGAGGACGTACGGGCCCACCTGGCCGGCATGGTCGCGGGGCTGGACATCCGCTACGACGTCGGCCCGGGCGGACACCCGCTGCTCGGCCGCCGGCTGCCGCACCGGGCGCTCACCACCGAGGACGGGCCGGTCACCAGCACCTCGCTGCTGCGGACCGGGCGCGGCGTCCTGCTGCTGAGCGGCGGCGACGGCGCGGCGCTGCGGGACCGGGCGGCGCCCTGGGCGGGCCTCGTCGACACGGTCGTCGCCACCGGGGCGGACCCCGGCGGGACCTCCGTACTGGTCCGGCCCGACGGACACGTCGTCTGGGCGGCCGACGACCCGGCCGACGACCCGGCCGGCGATCCGCCCGGCGATGGCGAGGGCCTCGTCACCGCCCTGACCCGCTGGTTCGGCACACCGGCCGCCGCAGCACCGGCCGCCGCAGCACCGGCCGCCGCCGCACCGGCCGCGGCGACCTCACCCGCATCCACATCAGCATCAGCCGCAGTGACGGCGAAGCGAAGGAGAACAGGCATGGCAGGCAGGCTCAACGGCAAGACCGCCCTGGTCACGGGATCCAGCCGCGGCATGGGCCGGGCGACGGCCGTCCGGCTGGCCGCGGAGGGCGCGCTCGTCGCCGTCCACTACACGTCGAACGAGTCGGCCGCCGAGGACGTCGTCTCGTCCATCGAGAAGGACGGCGGCCGGGCCTTCACCGTCCGGGCCGAACTGGGCGTGGCCGGCGACGTCCACGAGCTGTTCCTCGGCCTGGAGAAGGGCCTGCGGGAGCGCACCGGCGGCACCAACCTGGACATCCTGGTCAACAACGCCGGCGTGATGGGCGGCGTCAAGGCCGAGGACACCACCCCCGAGGTCTTCGACCGGCTGTTCGCGGTCAACGCGAAGGCGCCGTTCTTCCTCATCCAGCGGGCGCTGAAGAACATGCCCGACGGCGGCCGCATCATCAACATCTCCTCCGGACTGACCCACTTCGCGAACCCGGACGAGATCGCGTACGCGATGACGAAGGGGGCCGTCGAGCAGCTCGCGCTGCACTTCGCGAAGCTCCTCGGCCCGCGCAACATCACCATCAACAGCGTGGCGCCGGGCATCACCCGCAACGGCAACCCGGTGTTCGACATCCCGCAGGCCGTCGAGGCCATGGCCGGCCTGTCCGCCTTCAACCGGGTCGGCGAGCCCGACGACGTCGCCGACGTGGTGGCCTTCCTCGCCACCGACGAGGCCCGCTGGATCACCGGCTCGTTCGTCGACGCCACCGGCGGCACCCTCCTCGGCTGAACCGCCGGCCGGAGCGCGCCGCGCCGCCCCCTCCCCACCAGGAACCGAACCAGGACGAGGACCATGACATCCGTCTCGACTGCGACACCGAGGGCCCTCGCCCTCTGGGGCCTGCTGTTCGTTCTCGCGGGCAACATGCTCCTCGACGCCCTGGAGGTGTCGGTCGCGCTGGTGGCGCTGCCGTCCATCGCCGAGGACCTGCACCTGACGGCGCCGCAGGCGCAGTGGGTGGTCACCGGGTTCGCGGCGGGCTTCGGCGGGCTGCTGCTCTTCGGCGGCCGGCTGGTCGCGCTGCTGGGCCGCCGGCCCGTCTACCTCGCGGCGCTCGCCGTGTTCGCGGCGGCCTCGCTCGCCGGGGCGCTGGCGGACGACGTGTACGTGCTCGTCGCGAGCCGCGTCGTGAAGGGCTTCTGCGCCGCGCTGACCGCCCCCACCGGGATGGCGATCATCGCCTCCGTCTTCCCCGCGGGGCGGGCCCGTTCGCGGGCCGTGGCGGTCTACTCGCTCTTCGGAGCGGGCGGTTTCTCCGCCGGACTGGTGCTGTCCGGGGCCGTCACCGAGGTCAGCTGGCGCTGGGCCTTCGCCTTCCCGGCGCCGGTCGCACTGCTGCTGCTCGCCGCCGGGCTGCGGCTGATCCCCCGGGACCGGCCCGCGGCGAAAGCGGCGGACGAGGCGAACGCGGCGGACGAGGCCGGCGAGCCGGCCGGCCGCAAGGCCCCCGGCCGCTACGGCACCGCGAGCGCGCTCTGCCTCACCGGCACCGTCCTCGCGCTGGTGTACGCCGTCACCGCGGTGCCCGGAGCCGGCTGGGGCGCCCCGCGGACGCTGGGGGCCTTCGCCCTGGCGGCGGTCCTCGGCGCACTGTTCGTCCGGCGCGAGTCCACCGGCGGGCACCCGCTGGTACGCCTCGACCTGCTCGCCCGGGAGCCGCTGGTGCGCTCCGCACTCGGCGCCGGCGCGCTCAACGGCTCGTACCTCGGGCTGCTCCTGGTGAGCACGCTGCACCTCCAGCAGCGGGCCGGCTGGAGCCCGCTGGAGACGGGCCTGGCCTTCCTGCCGGCCAGCGCGCCCCTCGCACTGACCGCGCTGTACTCGGGCCGGATCGCGGCCCGGTTCGGCCCGGCCCGGCTGATCGCGGCCGGCGCCGCGGCCGCGCCGCTCGGGTACGCCCTGTACCCGCGCGACGGCCGTCCGGACGTCTCGTACGCGACCGACGTCCTGCCCACCATGCTGCTCGTCGGCGCCGCGTTCGTCCTCGCCTTCACCGCCTTCCACCTCCAGGCGACCGCCGCGGTCCCGGACGGCCGGCAGGCGGAGGCGAGCGGGCTGTACCAGACCGCCGTCCAGCTGGGCGCGGCCCTGGTGACGGCGGCGACCGCCGCGCTCCACCCCTCCGGGGCCGCCCGGTCCCTCCTGCTGGTCACGGCCGTCGGCCTGTTCGGCCTGCTCCTCGCACTCCGCGGTCTCCGGCCGCGGCGGGCGGCGCACCGCACCGCCCCCTGACCCCCCACACCCCTCTCCACCCTCTCCACCCCATGAAAGGAACAACATGTCGAACGAGCCTCTGCGGCTTGCAGTGATCAACAGCAGTGTCCGCGAGGGCCGGTTCGGTCCGGTCGTCGGCGAGTGGTTCGCCGGTGTCGCCAAGGAGCGCGCCGACCTGATCGTCGACGTGATCGACCTCGCCGACCACGAGCTGCCCTTCGCCCTCTCGCACAACCCGTCCGAGGAGGCGGCCGGGATCCTCGCGAAGATCTCGCCCCGCCTGGAGCAGGCCGACGCCTACGTCATCGTGACGCCGGAGTACAACCACAGCTTCCCCGCCTCGCTGAAGCACCTCATCGACTGGCACTACACGCAGTGGCGCGCCAAGCCGGTCGGCTTCGTCTCCTACGGCGGCCTCGCCGGCGGCCTGCGGTCGGTGGAGCAGCTGCGCCCGATCTTCGCCGAGCTGCACGCGGTCACCGTCCGCGACGCGGTCAGCTTCCACATGGCGTGGGAGCAGTTCGGCGAGGACGGCAAGCCGAAGGACGAGACCGGCCCGGCCGGAGCCGCCAAGGTGCTCCTCGACCAG
This sequence comes from Streptomyces sp. NPDC048461, assembly GCF_055587105.1. NCBI lineage: Bacteria > Bacillati > Actinomycetota > Actinomycetes > Kitasatosporales > Streptomycetaceae > Streptomyces > Streptomyces sp. NPDC048461. The sequence continues at coordinate 12,068 of NZ_JBVJGW010000011.1, forward strand.
CTCGGCTGGTGGGCGAACGCGCTCCGCGAGGCCCGCACCAAGACGCCGTACCAGGCCTGACCCACCGGTGGAAGGGGTGCGCCGCCGTACGGCGCACCCCCTCCCCGCCCGTTGCCCCTCCCGACCACGGCCCGCCCAGGGGGTGAGGACATGACCACCGCGCCGGGCCGACAGACTGCGTCATTCCGACGCGACGCGGCCCAACCGCAGTTCACGGTGGAGCCCGGCCGGCTCGACCTGTGGCTGGTGCACAGCCCGCTCGGCACCGACGCGGGGCAGCTGGACCGCTCCGACCTGGACGCCGCCGAGCAGCGCCGCGCCGACGCCTTCGTCCGCCGCGACGACGGGCTCCTCTACACCGCCGCCCACATCGCGCTGCGCCGGCTGCTCGGCCGCTACACCGGCACCGCACCGCGGCAGCTGCGCTTCGTACGGGAGCGCTGCGCCGACTGCGGCGGGGAACACGGCCGGCCCGCCCTCGCGGAGTCCTCGCCGCCCCTGCACTTCTCGCTCTCGCACAGCGCCGGGATCGCCCTCGTGGGCATCGCGGCCGTACCGGTCGGCGTGGACGTGGAGCGGCTGCCCCGCCCGGCGACGGTGGAGTACTGCCTGCCGTCGCTGCACCCCTGGGAGCGCGCCGAGCTGGCCGGGGCGCACGGCGCGGACCGGACCCGGCTGTTCGGCCGGACCTGGACCCGCAAGGAGGCCTTCCTCAAGGGCATCGGCACCGGCCTGCGGAGGTCTCCGGCCCAGGACTACCTCGGCGGGGACCGGGCCGCGCACCCGGCCGGCTGGACCGTCCTCGACGTGCCCTGCGGGCCGGGCCACGTCGCCGCGGCGGCCGTGCGCGCCACCGCGCCGCGGACCGTCGACGTACGCCGGCTGTCCCGGGAGTGGCTGCGCGCTCCCGACCCGCTCCGCACGGACCGACCCGCCGACCGATGACGACCCACGACCAGAAGGGCACGAGAGCATGACCCGTACCGCCTTCGTCTTCCCGGGCCAGGGCTCACAGCGCGTGGGCATGGGCCGCGACCTGTACGCGCCCCGGCCGGAGATCGCCGACCGCTACTTCCGGGAAGCCGACGACCTCCTCGGCATCCCCCTGTCGCGGCTGTGCCTGTACGGGTCCGCCGCCGAACTGGCCGATCCCGCGATCGCCCAGCCGGCCGTGTTCCTGACGAGCCTCATCACCCACGAGATCCTGCGCGACCGCGGCATCGTGGCCGACGCGGTCGCGGGCCACAGCCTGGGCGAGTACACGGCGCTGACCGCCGCCGGCGTACTGCACTGGACCGACGCCCTCGAACTGGTCCGGCTGCGCGGCGAACTGGTGGCCACCACCAACGACCGGGTGCCCAGCGCCACCGCCGCCGTCATCGGGCTCAGCCGCGCCGAGGTCCGCTGGCTGTGCGCCGAGGCCGCCCGCGCCACCGGCCGGATCGTGGAGGTCACCGGCGACAACGAGCCCGGCCAGAGCGCCGTGTCCGGCGAAGCCGCCGCGGTGGACCGGCTGATCAGCCTGGCCCGCGCCGCGGGAGCCGTACGGGTCAAGGAGATCCCGACCGGCGGCCCGTTCCACACGAGCCTGCTCCGCGACATCGAGGCCGAGTTCACCGAGGCGCTCATCGGCACCCACTTCGCCAACCCCCGGACCCCGCTGGTCTCCAGCGTCACCGGCACCGAGGTGACCACCGCCACCGAGGCCGTGGTCGCGCTGCGCGCGCAGCTCACCAGCCCGGTCCGGTGGACCGAGACGGTACGGCTGCTCGCCGCCCGCGGCACCACCCACTTCGTGGAGGTCGGGCCCGGGCTCGTGCTGACGGGCCTCGGGCGCCGCATCGCGCCGCGCACCCGCGCGCTGGCCACCGGCACCACCCGCCAGCTCGACCTGACCGTCGCCGCGTTCGCCGCCCGGCGCCGCGACGCCTCCGCCGCCTGACCACCCGACCGACGTAAGAGAGTTGAGGAAGACGATGCCCGCAGCAGACGCCACGATCCTGGGCCGGATCGACGAGCTCACCGAGATCAAGGAAGCGGCGCGGCGCGGCCCGGACGAGGCCGCCACCGAGCGCCAGCACGCCAAGGGCAAGCTGACCGCGCACGAGCGGATCGCCCTGCTCCTGGACAAGGGGTCGTTCAACGAGGTGGAGCCGCTGCGCCGGCACCGCGCGAGCGGCTTCGGGCTGGAGCACAAGAAGCCGCACGGCGACGGCGTGATCACCGGCTGGGGCTCCGTCCACGGCCGTACGGTCTTCGTCTACGCCCACGACTTCCGCGTCTTCGGCGGCGCCCTGGGCGAGGCCCACGCCCAGAAGATCCACAAGATCATGGACCTGGCCGAGGCGGCCGGCGCCCCGCTGGTCTCCCTCAACGACGGGGCCGGCGCCCGCATCCAGGAGGGCGTCTCCGCCCTCGCCGGCTACGGCGGCATCTTCCAGCGCAACACCCGCGCCTCGGGCGTCATCCCGCAGATCTCGGTGATGCTCGGACCGTGCGCGGGCGGCGCCGCCTACTCCCCGGCCCTCACCGACTTCGTCTTCATGGTCCGCGAGACCTCGCAGATGTTCATCACCGGCCCGGACGTCGTCAAGGCCGTCACCGGCGAGGAGATCACCCAGAACGGCCTCGGCGGCGCCGACGTCCACTCCGCGGTCTCCGGCGTCTCGCACTTCGCCTACGACGACGAGGAGCACTGCATCGAGGACGTGCGCTACCTCCTGTCGCTGCTCCCGGCGAACAACCGCGAGATGTCGCCCGTCGAGCGGTCCGGCGACCCGTCCGACCGGCTCACGGACGCGCTCCTGGACCTGGTGCCGGCCGACCCCGGGCAGGCCTACGACATCCGCAAGGTCATCGTGGAGGTCGTCGACGACGGCGAGTTCTTCGAGATCCACCCCGCCTGGGCCACCAACATCGTCTGCGCGCTGTCCCGCCTCGACGGACACGTCGTCGGCATCGTCGCCAACCAGCCCGCCGCCATGGCCGGAGTGCTCGACATCGAGGCCTCCGAGAAGGCCGCCCGGTTCGTGCAGTTCTGCGACGCCTTCAACATCCCGCTGGTCACGCTCGTCGACGTCCCCGGCTTCCTGCCCGGCGTGGAGCAGGAGCACAACGGCATCATCCGGCGCGGGGCCAAGCTGCTGTACGCGTACTGCAACGCGACCGTGCCGCGCATCTCCCTCGTCCTGCGCAAGGCCTACGGCGGCGCGTACATCGTCATGGACTCGCGCTCCATCGGCGCCGACCTGGCCCTGGCCTGGCCCACCAACGAGATCGCCGTGATGGGCGCCGAGGGCGCGGCCAACGTCGTCTTCCGCCGCGAGATCAACGCGGCCGACGACCCCGACGCCGTACGGCAGCAGCGGATCGCCGAGTACAAGGACGAGCTGATGCACCCGTACTACGCGGCCGAACGCGGCCTCATCGACGACGTCATCGACCCCCGCGAGACCCGCTCCGTCCTCATCCGCTCGCTGGACATGCTCCGCGCGAAGCACGCCGACCTGCCGTCGCGCAAGCACGGCAACCCCCCGCAGTGACCGCCCCAGTCCCCCGCCCCCGACCCACCGCACCCCGAGGAAAGGCACCCATGACCGAGCAGAAGACCGTCCTGGTCACCGCGGCGACCGGGAACGTCGGCCCGCACGCCGTGCGCCGGCTGCTGGATGCGGGCGTCACGGTCCGCGCCCTGGTCCTGAAGGACGACCCGAACACCGGCCGGCTGCCGGAGGGCACCGAGCTGTACGAGGGCGACCTGCGCGACCCCGACAGCCTGGACGCGGCCCTGGACGGCGTCGACGGCGTCTTCCTGATGTGGCCGTTCTTCACCACGTCGGTGGAGACCGCGCCCGCCGTGGTCCGCAAGATCGAGCGGGCCGCCCGCAAGGTCGTCCTGGTCTCCTCGATCGGCGTGCACATCGGCCTGGAGCGCGTCGACAACAACTGCCACGCCTACCTGGAGGAGCTGCTGGAGGCCACCACCCTGGAGTGGACCTTCCTGCGCACCACCGGCTTCCAGGCCAACGCCCTCGGCTTCGCCCCGCAGATCACCTCCACCGGCACGGTGCACTTCCCGTACGGGGCCGCCGTCCGCACCTCGGTCCACGAGGGCGACCTCGCGGCCGTCGGCGCCGCCGCCCTCGCCGGGACGGGGCACGGCGGGCAGAAGTACCTGGTGACCGGGCCGGAGGCGCTGTCGCAGGAGGAGCAGGTCCGCATCATCGGCGAGGTCGTCGGCCGCGAACTGGGCTGGCAGGACGTGGAGCACGAGGACGCCCGCGCGGCCATGGTCGGATCCGGCTGGCCGCCCTCGTACGCGGACGGCGCCCTGGACTACTTCGCGATGCTCACCAAGGAGCCGGAGCTCGGCTCGACGGTCGTCGAGGACGTCACCGGCCGCCCGGCCCGCACCTTCCGGGACTGGGCCCACGAGCACGCGGCGGCGTTCCTCCCGCCCGCGTAGCCCCGTGGGGGGGGCGGCCCCCCCCCCCCCCCCCCCCCCCCCCCCCCCCCACCCCCCACCCCCCCCCCCCCCCCCCCCCCCCCCCCCCCCCCCCCCCCGACCCCCCCCCCCCCCCCCCCCCCCCCCCCCCCCCCCGGCGCCCCCCCCCCCCCCCGCCCCGCCCGCCCCACGGGGGGCCCCGCCCCCCAGCCGGCGGGGGCCCCGCCCCCCCCGCCCCCGGCCCGCGGCGGCGCCCCCCCCCCCCCCCCCCCCCCCCCACCCCGCACCCCACTGATCCACCAACGGAGCCGTCCCATGTCATCCGATCCCCCGAACCCCTCCCGGCCGGAGGCCGGGTTCGTCACCTTCGGCGTGCTGCGCGTGGACGCGCCGGAGACCGCCGCCGCGCTCACCGAGACCCTGACCGGCGAGGTGGAGGGCTGGGTGCGGCACACGCCGGGCTTCATCTCCTCCCGCGTCCACCTGAGCGCGGACCGCCTCACCGTCGTCAACCGCGGCGAGTGGACGAGCGAGGAGGCGTACCGCACCTCGTTCCAGGAGAACCCGGCCGGCGGAGTGCTGCACGCGCTCGGCTCCCGGCCCGGCGTCCTCGCGGCCACGGTCTTCTCCGGCACCCCCGCCCCCGGGGTCAGCGGCCCGGAGGCACGGGAGGCGCAGCGGCCGGGCGTCGTGGTGGTCGCCACCCGGCACCTGGACGGCCACCCGGCGGCCCGCCGGGTGCTGGACCTGCTCGCCGGGAGCGGCGAGTGGAAACGGGACTTCCCCGGCTTCATCTCCGCCACGCCCTACATCGACCGGGACGGCACCACCTTCGTCAACTACCCCATGTGGGTCAGCGAACTGGCCTACCAGGCCTGGATGGCCGACCCGCGGATCTCCGAGGGCCAGGAGGAGCTCGCGCGCCTCGAGGTGGCCCCGCCCGAATACGTGCTGTGCACGGTCGCCGCCCAGGTGGACGCGGCCCCCCGAACCCCTACGACGGAAGAGGCGACCCGATGACCGCCACCACGCAGGAAACCGACGCCCGGTCGGTCGAAGCCGCCCTCGACGCGCTGTGGGAGACGATCTACGACCCCCAGAGCCGCGCGATCGTCGAGGACCTCGGCATCGCCCGCGACTGGCGGATCCTCGAACTGGGCGCGGGCGCCGGCTCGATGGCGTACTGGTTCGCCGAGCGCGCCGACCGGGGCTCGGTGCTCGCCGTCGACACCGACATCAGCAAGCTCGACGCGAGCCGGTCGCCCGGTCTGACCGTGCGGCAACTCGACGTGACCGAGGCCGACTTCGAGCCCGGCTCGTTCGACCTGATCTTCGCGCGGGCGTTCTTCGAGCACCTGGCGCGCCCCGAGGACGTGCTCCGCCGGGCCGTCGAGTGGCTGGCCCCCGGCGGCCACCTCGTGGTCGAGGACTTCTACTTCCTGCCCAGCGAGCACTGCGCGACCGACGTGGGCCGCTCGCTGGTCGGCGCGTACCTCAAGGGCTGGGAGGCCGCCGGGGCCGACATGCACTGGGGCCGCCGGCTGCCGGCCACCCTGGCGCGGGCCGGACTGTCCTCCGTCGACCTGCGGGTCACCCCGCTCGGCCCGGGGCAGCACGCCGTCGACAACGAGCTGATGCGGCTGCGGATGAAGCTCCAGGGCGCCGGCCTCGTCGAGAACGGCCTGGTCAGCGCCGAGGACCTGGCCGCCTTCGTCGCCAACCTCGACGACCCTTCGGCCCGCGACGTCACGACGCTGCTCTTCTCCGCCTCCGGCCGCCGCGCCGCGGACTCCGACCGCCCGGCCCACCAGGCCGGCTAGAGCGCCGGACCACCTCACCACCCCCGAGGACGGGAACCATGACTTCACCCACGACCCGGTCCACCGGGCGCGGCCAAGCGGCCACGCTGGTGCTGGCCGGCACCCTGACCATCATGGCGGGCGCCACCGTGGCGCCCGCGATCCCGGGCATCCGCGAGGCGTTCGCGGACACCCCCAACGCCGACCTGCTGGCGCGCATGATCACCACCACGCACGCGCTGGCCATCGTGCTGTTCTCGCCCGTCGCCGGCTTCGTCGTCGAGCGGCTCGGCCGCAAGCGCGCCCTGGTCACCGGCATGCTCGCCTTCGGCATCGGCGGCAGCTCCGGCGCCTACCTGCCCGACCTCACCAGCATGCTGGTCGGGCGCGCGGTCCTCGGCATCGGCGTCTCGCTGATCATGACCAGCAGCATGGCCATGATCGCGGACCTGTACGAGGGCACCGACCGGCAGCGCCTGCTGGGCCGGCAGGCCGCCGCGGGCTCGTTCGGCGGCGTGGTGCTGCTGCTCGGCGGCGGCGCGCTGGCCGGACTGGACTGGCGCGTCGTCTTCCTCATCTACCTGTTGGGCGCCCTGCTGGTGATCCCGGCGCTCGCCTTCCTGCCCAAGGGCCGCACCGCGCCCGCCGCCGCCCCGGCGGCGAAGGGGGCCGCGGCCCCGGCGAAGCCGAAGGTGCCGGCCGGCATCCTGGCGGCGCTGGCCGCGATGATGCTGGGCCAGGTCGCCTTCTACTCCGTCCCCGTCCAGGTCCCGTTCCTGGTCGAGGACCACTTCAAGGCCGCCGCCGTGGTCTCCGGCGCGGTGATGGCCGTCCAGACCTTCACCACCGGCATGGTCGCCATGCGGTTCGCGTTCTTCCGCCGGCTCGCGGGCGAGTACTCGCTCGCCGCGCTGTCCTTCCTCGCCATCGGCCTCGGCTACCTGGTGCTCGCCGTCGCGCCCAACGTGGCGGTGCTGGTCGTGGCGCTGCTGATCATGGGCACCGGCCTGGGCTTCCTGATGCCGAACCTCAACAACTGGGTGCTCGCCGAGGCGCCCGCCCAGGTGCGCGCCCGGTACGCCGGCCTGCTGACCACCGCGCTGTTCCTCGGGCAGTTCCTGGCCCCGATCCTGACCCAGCCGCTCGTCTCCTCCCTCGGCATCCAGCCGACGTTCGCGGTCGTCGCGGGCGCGGCGCTGCTCGTCGCGGTCGCCTACTACCTGGGCGGCCGCCGCGTCGCCGGGCGGGACCGGGCCGGGGCCGCGGCCGGGGCACCGGCCGGACCGGAAGCGGCAGCGGTCGCGGACCCTGCCGCGGACACGGCCGCGGACCGCCGGGCGCGCAAGGCCACCGAACGGTACGAGGTCCAGGAGCTGGTCGACCGGCACCTGCTCGCGCTGGAATCGGCCGTCCGGACCGGACGCGCCGGCGACCGGGCCCGGCCGGCCGCCGATCGCCACCGCGACGTCTTCACCGCGGACGTCCGGATCGGCTACCCCGACGGCACCGAGCGCGGCGCCGAGGGCCTGGACACCTTCCACGAGGAGGCGCGCCGCTACTGGGGCGCGGTCCGGGAGGTCAACGCCGAGTACGCCATCGACCTGCTGGACCAGGACCGGGCCGTCGTACGGGTGCACCAGATCGTCACCCACGCGCCCGGCACGGGCGGCGCGGACGCCGAACTCGACGTCATCGGCCACTACGAGGCCGAGGCGCTGCGCACGGCCGAGGGCTGGCGCTTCACCCGGCTGACCGTGCGGGCCGTCGAACCCGCCACCACCGAGCACGCCACCAGCTGAAAGGACGGCCCGCCATGAGCGCCGCCGAGCACGCCGCCGAGCCCCTGACCGAGCCCCTCACCGAGCCCCTCACCGGGCTGAACACCGGCCACACCGCCGGCCACGCCCCCGAGCCCGCCGCCGGGCCGCCGGTGCGGGTCGAGTTCGCGCTCGACCTGACCTGCGTCCACTCGTACATCGGCTACACCCGCTTCGCGCGGGCCGCCCGCCGCCACCGCGAGGCGGGCGGCCGGGTGGACGTGGTGTTCCTCCCGTTCCAGGTGTCGCCCGACGCCCCGGCGCAGGGCCGGCCGCTGTCGGAGGTCCACCTCGGCTTCTTCGGCACCGCGGAGCGGGCCCGGGAGGCCACCGCCTCGATGGCCGCGGTGGGGGCGCAGGACGGCCTGGTGCTGGACTTCGCGCGGGCCGTGCACGTCAACACCTTCGAGGCGCACCGGCTGCTGGCCGCGGCCGCCGCGCAGGGACGGGGCGAGGCCATGGCCGAGCGCCTGTTCCGGGCCTACCTGACGGACGGCCTGAACATCGGCGACCGCGCCGTGCTCGACGCGCTGGCGGCCGAGACCGGCGTACGGCCCGACCTGCCGGAGGCGGGCGCGCTCGACGCCGAGCTGGCCCGCGTCCGGGGCCTGGGCGTCCGCTCGGTGCCGGTGTTCCGCTTCCCGGACGGGACCGCGGTGACCGGGGCCCTGCCCGAGGACACCTACCGCCGCGCCCTGGCATCCTCCGGGACGACCCCCGGCTGAACCGCTTCCGCCCCGGCACCCGTTGCGGGGCCCTCCCGGGCCGGGTGCCGCCACCCGGCCCGGGGAGCCTTCCGGCCCGGCCCTCGGCCCGGCCCTCGGCCCGGCCCTCGGCCCGGCCCTCGGCCCGGCCCTCGGCCCGGCCCGGGGACCGGGGGCCGGCCCCTCGGGCCTCCGGTCCGTCCCCTTCCGCCTGCTTCCGCCCAGCCGACCCGTCTGGAGAACCCATGCGCACGAAGACCCCCCGCCCGCTCTGGGGCGCCGCTGCCGCCGGCGTGCTGATCGCCCTGACCGCCACCACCGGCCTCACGCCGGCCGCCGCCCAGCCCGCACCGCCGGCCGCGGCCACGGCGCCGGCCGCGGCCCAGGTCCTGGAGATCACGTCCTCCGCGACCGCCCTTTCGGTGCCCGCCACCGCCCGTCCCGGCGTGACCACCTTCCGGGTGACCACCACCGACCCCAAGGCGGGCTGGGTCTCGCTGGTCCGCCCGAAGCCGGGCGTGACGTTCGAGGAGTTCCGCTCCTCCCTGCTGAAGATCATCAACCACACGGGTCCGGACATCATCCAGGGCAGCGCCGAGCTGCGCGAGCGCGCCGAGCTCATCGGCGGCACGGTGATCCACCCGAACCTGCCGGCCTCCTTCACCAAGACCCTGGAGCCGGGCACGTACTGGTACTTCGACTACCAGAGCATCCGCGACGCGAACCCGCGCCACGGCGTCATCGACGTCTCCGGCCGCCGCGCCACCGGCCCGGCCCCCGCCCCGTCCGCGGTCCTCACCGGCCGCATGGTCGGCGGCCAGCCGCGCTGGGACCTCGACGGCACGGTCCGGGCCGGCCGCCCGGTCCTGTTCCGCAACGCCATGCCGAAGGACCAGAACATCGAGGCGATCTTCTTCCGCCTGGCGGACGACGTCACGGAGGAGGACCTCAAGGCGTACATCGCGGAGTTCAGCGACAACGGCCAGTTCCCGGACCACTCCGGCGCGCTCGACCTGGAGCAGGGCACCGGCGGCCTCCCGATGAACTCGGGCCAGAGCTCGCTGCTGGAGCTCTCGTTCCAGCCGGGCCGCTACGCGGTGGTCGACTTCTTCGTCGACGCCAAGGAGGGCACGATCTTCATCAAGCGCGGCCACTGGAAGATATTCGAGGTCAAGTGAACCCCGCCGACGCGTTCATACGGATCGAGAAGGGGTCGGCCGACCCCGACGAACTGGCCGCGCTGACCGTGGTCCTGCTCGCCCGCGCCGCCGAACTGTCCGCGGCCGGGGGCGGCCGGGATCCGGACGGGCCCGGCCGGACCCCCGTGCGCTGGCGGCGCCGCGAGCGCCGCGCCGGCCACCGCACCGCCCCGGGCTGGCGCGCGGGCGGCCCGACCCACGGCGCCGGAGCGGCGACGTGACCCGGGCGCCGACCCGCGCCCCGGCCGGGGGGCTCCACCGCTCCCCGGCCGGGGAGCCCGCCCGGCACCCCGCCGGCGCCCCCGCCCGGGACCTGGCCGCCGAGGTCGACCGGCTGGGCGTCCGGCTGCTGGCCGTCACCGACCGGCTGGAGCTGCGGGAGCTGTTCGAGCGCTACGTCATCGCCCTGGACACCGTCTGCGAACGGGACCACGACGACGACTGGTTCCGCACCGTGTTCACCGAGGACGTCCGGCTGGAGTTCCCGATCGGGACCCGCGAGGGCGTGGCGGGCTTCGCCGGGTTCCTGCGCGAGGCCCGCGGCTGGTGGGAGCGTACGCACCACATCAGCGCCACCACGGGGATCACCCTCGACGGGGACCGGGCGACGGTACGGGTGCACCAGCTCGCCGCGCACGTGCACCGCGACGGGGCGCACCCGGCGGCGCCGTTCGACGTCGGCGGCTACTACGACGCCCGCGCCGTGCGCACACCGGCCGGTTGGCGCTTCGACCGGCTCGCCTTCCGGGTCGTGTGGTCCCGGGGGCAGCGGCTGGAGTCGATGGCCGGGGCGGAGTTCTGAGCCCCGTGCCCCCCACGCACCCGTCCACCCACCTGCCCCTGCGCACGCTGCTGGGGCGCCGGCTCGCCTGGTCGCTGCGGCCCGCGCGCCCGGTGCACCCGGCCCGGTCCGTACGGTCCGCCGGCCCGGTGGCGGCGCCCGCCCCCGCGCCCGCCCCCGCCGCCCCGCCGGCCGAGCGGCCGCGCCGGGCTCCGGCCGGCCGAGCCGCAGGGGCCCCTCTGTCCCGCCAGGAGTACTGATCACATGTCAGAGCCGATGCGCCCAGGCGCTCCGGAGGTTCGTGCCGTCACGCTCGACGCGGGGGGCATCCCCGTCTCGGCCCTGCTCGCCGAGCCCCGATCCCAGCCGCCGCGCGCCGTCGTGGTGGCCGTGCACGGCGGCGGGATGAGCGCCGGATACTTCGACAGCAGGGCCCGCCCGGGCCTGTCCCTGCTCGCCCTCGGGGCCGGGCTCGGCTACACCGTGCTGGCCGTCGACCGCCCCGGATACGGGGTCTCGGCCCCGCACCTGCCCGAGGGGCAGTGCCTGCCGGACCAGGCGGGCACCCTGCTCGCCGCCCTCGCCGACTTCGCCGCCACCCGGTCCGTCGGTGCCGGCTTCTTCCTCGTCGCTCACTCGAACGGCGGAAAGCTCGCGCTGGCCGCCGCCGCCGACGACCGCGCCGACCGGCTGCTGGGCCTGGACATCTCCGGGCTCGGCACCACGCTCGCGGTCGCCCCGCACCAGCTGCCCGGCCAGGACGGCCACGGCGACTGGCGCCGCCACTGGGGCGCCCTGCGGCTGTACCCGCCGGACGCCTTCCGGATGGGCCGCGCCCTGGTGTCCCCGGTGCCGGCCACCGAGGCGCGGGAAGGGCCGCTGTGGCCGGAGCTGTACCCGGCCCTGGCGGCGCGGATCCGGGTGCCGGTCCGGTTCACCTTCGCCGAGCAGGAGCAGTGGTGGCGCTTCGACGAGGCCGCGGTCACCGCGCTCACCGCCCCGCTCACGGCCGCCCGCACGGTGCGCGTCGAGGAGCTGCCCGACGCCGGGCACAACATCAGCCTCGGCTGGGCCGCCCGTACGTACCACCTGCGGGCGCTCGGTTTCCTGGAGGAGAACCTGCTGGCCCTGGACGCCGCGCCCGCAGGGGCCCGGCCGGTGCCGGCGCCCCGTCCGGGCCGGTCCTCCGCCGGCGGATCCGAGGGCCGTCACCAGGCCCTCCACCGGTCCCGCACCCATGCTTGAAAAGCCCGCGCTCCGCACATCCGCGCTCCAGACCCCCGCGCTCCACACATCCGTGCCGGAGAGACCCGCCGTCCCCCTCCCACCCCAGGAGAGAGCCATGAGCCACGACCTCCTCGACCGGGCCGAGCCGGCCGCCGCCGAGTACGCCGCCGCCCGGCCGGCCCGGACCGCACGACCGCTGCGGCACGCACGGCCCGTACGGCCCGCCCTGCTCGCCGGTGAACAGCACGAGGCCCCCGACCACCACATCTTCCGCGGCACCGACTGACAAGGACCCGATGAAAAGCGCTCTCGCCCACGGCTTCCAGTCCCTGACGGTCCGCAACTTCAGGCTGTTCGCCGGAGGCCAGCTGGCCTCCGTCACCGGCACCTGGATGATGGTCGTCGCCCAGGACTGGCTGGTGCTGTCCCTGACGGGCGACTCCGGCACCGCCCTGGGCGTGGTGACGGCCCTGCAGTTCGCCCCGCTGCTGCTGCTCACGCTGCACGCGGGCGTCCTCGCCGACCGGTACGACAAGCGCAGGCTGCTGATCGGCGCGAACGCGGCCTCGGGGATCCTCGCGCTGCTGCTCGCCGCGCTGGTCCTGACGGGGTCGGTGCGGCTGTGGCACGTGTTCCTGTTCGCGCTGGGCCTGGGCATCGTCAACGCGGTCGAGGTGCCGACGCGGATGTCCTTCGTGACCGAGCTGGTCGGCCCCGACCTGCTGCCCAACGCCTCCGCGCTGAGCGCGGCGTACTTCAACGCGGCGCGGGTGGTGGGCCCAGCGCTGGCCGGCCTGCTGATCGGCTGGCTGGGCACCGGGACGGTGATGGCGGTCAACGCCGTGAGCTACCTGGCGACGGTGGCCGGGCTGCGGCTGATCCGGCCGGCCGAGCTGCACCGGGGCGCGCGGAGCCGGCCGGAGCGGGCGCGGGCCGTGGACGGGATCCGGTACATGGCCTCGCGGCCCGACCTGCTGCTGCCCATGCTGCTGGTCGCGGTCGTCGGCATGCTCGGCTTCAACTTCCAGCTCACCCTGCCGCTGTTCGCCAAGACGGTCTTCCACGCCGACGCCGCCTCGTTCGGGCTGCTCACCACGGCGATGGCGGCCGGCTCGCTGCTCGCCGCGTTCGCCTCGACGGCGCGGCGCGGCAGGCCGCCGCTGACCCTGGTCATCTGGTCGGCCCTGGGGTTCGGGGTGCTGGAGGTGCTGGCCGGCCTGGCGCCGACGTTCGCCGTCGCGGCGGTCCTGCTGTTCCTCACCGGGTTCGGCTCGATCTCCTTCGCCCAGGCGGCCAACCACCGGATCCAGCTCGGCTCCGACCCGGCCTACCGGGGGCGGGTGATGGCCCTCTACACCCTGGTGTTCCAGGGCACGACCCCGTTCGGCGCGCTCCTGATCGGCTGGCTCAGCGAACGGCTCGGGGCCCGCTCCGGGCTGCTGGCCGGCGGCGCCGCGACCGTGCTGGCCGCGCTGCTCGTCCTGGTCCTGCACCTGCGCGGGGCCGGCCGGCGCCCGCCCGGTGCCCCGGCCGGGGCGCGGGAGCCGTCGGACTCGGTGTCCCCGTAGCGCTCCCTCCGCAGCGCGGCGCGGCGGGGCCGGGCGCGGGGGAGGGGCGGCGGGCCGTTTCAGGCGGCGCGCGGCCCCTCCCCGTACCAGCGCGCGAAGTCGGCGCGGTGCCCCGGGAATCCGGGGCCGGGGTCGCAGCCGAGGTCGGACCAGAGCGGGGCGCCGTCGAACCAGTGGTCGGTGGTGAGCATCTCCAGCTCCCGCTCCGGGCGGCCGTGCTCCGCCAGCACGGCGCGGGCCTGCCGGGCGGTGAGGTCGCGCGCGGGCCACGGGAGCGCGGCGCTGCCCGCCACCGCCCGCAGCAGCCCGTTCCAGACGACGGGCCGGGGGTGGACGGCGTGGTAGACGGAGGCGGTCAGGTCCCCGGCGGGCGCGAGGGCGGCGGCGACCAGCGCGCGGGCCAGGTCGGGCACGGCGATCACGGACGTACGGGCGGACCAGCCCTCGACGGTGCCCGGCAGGGCGCGCAGCAGCCGGGCCAGCCCGGGCACGACCCAGGAGTCCCCCTCGCCGTACACGAGGTGGGGGCGCAGTACGGTGCCGCCCGCGGCCAGCACCGCGTCCTCGGCGGCGGCCCGGCTGGCCGAGGTGGGGGACCCGGGCCGGCGGACGAGCTGCTCGGGGCGCTGCCCCCGGAAGGTGCCGCGGCCGTAGACGGAGGCGGTGCTGAGGTGGACGATGCGCGACACCCCGGCGCGGCGGGCCTCCTCGACCAGGGCCGCGGTACCGCGGGCGTTGACCGCATCGCACCGCTCGGCGCTCCCGCCGATCTGCGCGGCGCAGTGGACCAGTACGTCCACCCCGTCGCACGCGCCGCGCAGCGACGCGGGGTCGGCGAGGTCGCCCCGGACGACGGCCGGAGCCCCGGTGTGCCCGTCGGCGCTCGGGGCGGCCGCGGGGACGGACAGGGGGCTGCGGTGGGACATCAACCTCAGGCCGGCGCCCCGCCGCTCGGCCTCGCGGGTGACGTGGCGGCCGACGAAGCCGGCCGCGCCGGTGATCAGGACGGTGGTCACGCGAAGGTCTCCGGACGGCGCAAGGGATCAGCTGCCGGCCGGCCGCAGGACGACGTCGGCCGTGAAGACCGTCTCCGCCGCCTGCGTGCCGCGGACCCGGACGGGGACGTCGCCCGCCGCGTCGGGCCGGCCGGCGACGGCCTCGATCCAGCAGGGGGAGTCGAGTTCGGCGTAGCGGGCGAAGGTGCTGTCGAGGCTGATGGGAAGGGCGTCGGGCAGTCCGGTGACGGCCCGGGCGGCCTGCCGGGCGGCCTCCAGGAGCACCATGCCGGGGGCGTGGTCGACGGGGTGGTCGAAGAGGATCGGGTGCCCGGTGTCGACGCGCAGCTCCCAGCGGTGGGCGGCTCCGCCCTCGGGGTCGGCTCCGCCCTCGGGGCCGGCCGTGCCCGGGGCGGCGAGCACGACGTCGCGCGGATCGATCCGGCCGACCTCCGCGGGGGCGATCGCGGGCGGCGGGGCCTGGGTGGTCGTGGTGGGCCGGCCGGCGCGCAGCCGCCGGTGGACGGCCGGGGCGATGCAGTTGAAGCCCGCGCGGGCCGTGGCGAGCGGGGCGCCGTCCCGCCAGACGGTGACCTCGTACCGCATGCTCACGAGCTTGCCGCCCCGGCGCACCACGTCGCTGCAGACGGTGCGCAGTTCGACCTCGGTGGACGTGGGGCTCACCGCGACCGCCTCGGGGGTGGTGGTGAAGGACATGTCCCACATCAGGAACTGGTGGCCGAAGGGGACCCCGTACTCGGCGTGCGCGAGCAGAGATCCGACCTGCCGGACCGACTCTATGAGGAGCATCGGGTCCTGGTAGCCCCCGGCGGGGGCGAAGAGCGCGTGCCCCCGGGGCCACTGCGCGGTGACGACGTACGTGTCGGGCCGCGCGGGGCGGTCGCTCCACGGGCCCGGGTCCGTGTCCCAGCCCGTCAGCAGCACCTCGGACACGGCCGAGCGGTGGACGAACTCCCGCGGGACGGTGGTGGTGAGGCGGGGGAGGGTCGCCGTGCCGGAGGGGCGGGCGGGGCGGTCTGCCGTCAGCACGCTGCCGTGCCCGGAGGAGTACGTCGGGGTGAAGGACGGCATGGGAGGCTCCTGTTTCTCGTGAGGTCAGGGGCGGGAGACGGTGCGTGGGAAAGACCGCATCCGCCGACGGGATCTCCCGCCGGGGCATAAGATACAGACAGGTCCGTTATTTTCAGAGGCCAACGTGACAGACTTCGAGAGGGCGGTTATGGCACAGCAGGAGCGGGGAGTGCGGTCGAGGCGATCGATCCTGGAGGCCGCCGCACAGGTCTTCGACGAGCGGGGCTACGACGCCGCCAGTACGACCGAGATCCTGGCGCGCACCGGCCTGACCAGGGGGGCTCTGTACCACCACTTCCCCTCCAAGGAAGCGATCGCGGCCGCTCTGGTGGCCCTGCAGAGCGAGGCCCTGGAGGTGCCCGACAACCCGGTCAAGCTCCAGGCGGCCATCGACCTCACGATGGAGTTCGCGCGCCGCCTGCGCATCGACCCCGTCCTGCGGGCGAGCGTGCGGCTGGCGGTGGAGCAGACCTCCTTCTCCCGCCCGGCCCAGACCCCGTACGACATGTCCAGCACGGCCATCCTCGGACTGCTGGAGGAGGCGTCGGCGCAGGGCGAGGTGCTCCCCGGCACCGACCTCCAGGAGGCCACCTCGCTCATCGTCGGCGCGTTCACCGGGCTCCAGCTCATGTCCCAGGTGTACAGCGACCGCCGTGACCTGCCCGAACGCGTCTCCGCGCTCTGGAAGTTCATGCTGCCCGGCCTCGCCACCCCCGGCATCCTCGGCCGGCTCCGCACCACCCCGCCCCCCGAGCCGGAGCCCGAGGGCGCGGACGACTGAGCGGCGGCCGGCCCTGCGGCCGAGGGGCGGACGAGCGCGCCGCCGGGACCGGGAGGAGCGGGGGCCTCCCGGCTGTGGGTGTCAGCGGGCCGTTTCTCGATAAAAAACATACAGACTTCCCTGTCTTGATCGGTCGCATGATCCATCACTCCCACCGGCGTCACCGCCGACTCGTCTCACCCTCCTGACCACGCAACTTCCTTTTGTTAACGGCAGGTTGCGGCCAGCTGCACAGGATCCCCGAAGAGGTTGAAGGTGACACAGCTGGTGCCTGCAGGCGTGACAATCAGACAAGTCTGTTTGGTATGGTCCTTCCGTTGGCGGCTGCTCCCCTGCGGGAGCAGGGGTTCAGGTGCGTGGGGAAGGAAGGTCAGGAAGCCCGATGGAACGTTCGATCGTCAGCCCGTCCGAGGTGGCATCTCACCCGTACCCGGCAACGTGACAGTGCCTCAGGAGGATCAGATGTACCGGCAGACCACGGATCTACTCGAACCTCGCACCCGACGACCCGCCCCCGAGCGCTCCCCGCTCATCCCGGAACAGCACCGGCCGCCGGGCGCGGACGCCGCGGGAGCCACCAGCACCGGGCAGGCACTGCACGTCCTCGTCGTCGAGAACGAGCCGCGCGCCGCCGACTCCCTGGTCCAGGGGCTGCGCCGGCACGGATACGTGGCCGAGAGCGTGGCCACCGGAGCCAAGGCCATGCAGGTCCACCAGGGCGCCGACCTGATCCTGCTGGACCTGGACCTGCCGGACCTCGACGGCCTGGAGGTCTGCCGCGCCATCCGCGCCGTGAGCGACACCCCGGTCATCGCCGTCACCGCCCGCGGCACCGAACTCGACTGCGTACTGGGCCTGCAGGCCGGTGCGGACGACTACCTGGTGAAGCCGTACGGGTTCCGCGAGCTCCTGGCACGGATGGACGCGGTCATGCGGCGGGTGCGGCCGCAGCGGTCCGTCGCCCGCGTCATCAGCCGCGGCCCGCTGCTCATCGACGCGGGCACCCGCGAGGTCCGGCTGGACGGCCGTCCCGTCGAGGTGACCCGCAAGGAGTTCGACCTGCTCCACCTGCTCGCCTCGGAGCCGGGGGCCGTGATCTCCCGCAGGCAGCTGATGGCGCAGGTGTGGGACGACTCCTGGTCCAACCCGGGCCGCACCATCGACACGCACGTCAGCAGCCTGCGCGGCAAGCTCGGTTCGAGCAGCTGGATCATCACGGTCCGCGGCGTCGGCTTCCGCCTCGGCCACCCCTGACCCCCCCCGACCACCGCGCCCGCCCCGCCCCCACCCGCCCGTCCGTCCGCCCGTCCGTGCACCGGACGCGCCGTCAGGACCGCGGCGGCTGTCCGGGGCGGTCGGTGACGCCCCTGGCGACGACCGCCACGGAGGTCACGACCGTTCCCGCCTTGCCCCAGGAGCCGTCCTCCAGGACGACGGTGCGCGCACCCAGGAGCCGCAGGCTCTGCTTGTCGAAGATCCACTCGGTGCGCTCGCCCCGGTGCACGCGGGCGACCGCCACCCCGGTCCGCCCGGCGGCGTCCTTCGCCTCGGGAACCAGGACGACGCCGGGAATCCGGGCCGCCGCGCGGTAGAGCGCGGCGCTCAGACCGGGCGGTGCCTCGACGTTCCGGAGCAGGTCGCCGATCGCGACGAAGGCCTGCTGGTCGGGGCCAGTGGTCGAGCCCGAGCCGGAGCCGTGGTTCAGCCGCGCGTCCGCGTAGATCACCTTGAGCAGCTCGTCGGTGTCCGTCGGCAGCCCTTCGAGGAACCGGTAGGTGGGCCCGTTGAGGCTCGGCGGGCCGTCCGGCAGGTGCCAGTCGGTTCCGGCCGCGGACCGCACCAGCGAGCCGGCCGAACCGTCGACGGACAGCCAGCGCTCGGCCGACTCGTCGGTGGCGGCCGCCTCCATCCCCCCGCCCTCGACCTCAGTCAGGGACGTGGAGTGCCCGACCGTCCTCGTGTACATGAACTGCCCGTCGCGCACCGCCGGAACGGGCGCGGCCGCCGCCGCCAGGGCGACGCGGTCCAGCAGCCGCACCGCCGCGGGCTCGGGCCGGACGGCTCCGGGCCGTTCCCCGGGACCGTTCCCCCCGAGGACGAGGACGAGGGCGAGGACGACCGCCACGGCGCACGCCGCCCCCGCTGCCACGAGGGGGAGCGCCCGAGGGCGCCCGGACCGGCGGGTGGCCGCCCGCTCGTCCCGCGCCGTCTCGCGCATCAGGTGCTCCTTGATCCGGTGATGACCGGCGAAGGACAGTTCCGCGTCGGAGAGCCCGGGCAGGCGCCGCACGAGTCCGTCCTCTCCGGCCGGTGCGGACCGTGCGTCATCGGCGGTGTTCACAGGTTCCCCTCCCGTCCGGTGCGCGACGCGGACACGCGCCCCGCGGCGTTCTGTACGGCTCCCCGCGCGGCCGGCCCCCCAGGGGACCCCGTGCCCGGCTCGGTGCCCGACTCCTCGGAGAGGACGGCCGTGGTCAGCCTGCGCAGGCGGCTGCGCGCCCGTGACAGCCGGGAGCGGACGGTCGCTTCTCCCGTACCGCAGGCCTCGGCCACCTCGGCGTGACTGAGGCCGCCCCACACCGACAGGACGATGACCTCGCGGTCGGCCCGCCGCAGCCGGTCCAGAGCCGCCAAGGCGGCCGCCGCCCTGGCGGTGTCGGCGATGCGGGAGACCACCGCATCCGCCGGGTCCGGAACGGCCTCGGGTCCGGGCAGGCGGTTCATCGCCGTCCTGTGCCGCCGGGCGGCCCTGCGGGTGTTGCGCACGACGTTGGTGGCGACCCCCAGCAGCCACGCCCGGTGGCTCGTCACTCCGTCGAAGGTCTCACGGAGCCGCCACGCCTCCAGGAAGGTGAGGGAGACGATGTCCTCCGCGCCGGCGCGGTCGGACGTCATGCGGACGGCGTGCGCGTACACCGCCCGGGCGTGCGCCTCGTAGATTTCCGCGAACAGGTCCTGGTCCACACCGAGTAGTGTCCGCCCGACCCCGCGCGTTGCATGTGACGCGCGTCATGTCCGATCCCGTGCGACGGTTCCGCCGTGAACTCCCGCCGCATGCGGGGCGGATGGGGCCCGAAGCGCACGTGTGGCGCCAGGGCTCAGCGGGGTTCGGGGAAGAGGATCGCCGGTTTGATCATGCCCGGTTCGCGGGCGGCGAGCCGCCGGTAGGCCTCCTCGACGCGGGTGAAGGGGAACGCGTGCGTCGTCATCGCCGTCGGGTCCACCAGCCCCGCTCCGACCAGGTCCAGCATCCGGGCCGACCGGTGGCCGGCGTCCCCGCTGCCCCGGAGGCCCGCCGCGCGCCCCGGCCGCAGCCGTGGCCGGCAGCGGGCGTACGTGATCCCGGCCCCCTCGGCGCTGCCCCGGCGGGCCGCCGCCGTCGCGCCCGGGGCCGCGGTGGCGACGATCGCGCAGTCCGCCCCGGCCCCGCCGGTCAGCTCCAGCAGCCGCTCGGCCGCGTCCTCGTACGCCGGGTCCACCACCACGTCCGCCCCGAACCGCAGCGCCAGCCGCTGCCGCTTCGCCTCCGGTTCCACCGCGATGATCCGCGCCCCGCGCAGCCGCGCCGCGGTGACCGTCGCACCGAGCCCGACCGCCCCCTGGCCGAAGACGGCGACCGTCCCGCCCGGGGGAGCCCCGGCCGCCTCGGCCGCGGCGAAACCCGTGGCCAGCGCCCCGGTCGCGTACAGGGCCTGGTGGTCGGAGACCGACCCCGGCAGCGGGACCAACCCCGCCCCGGGCGCCGGGGCGCGGAAGAACTCGGCGAGCCGCCCGTGCCCCTCGATGCCGACGCGCCGCCCGGTGTACCGCGCCGGTACGCCCGGCCCGACCGCCTCGACCACTCCGACGGCCTCGTGGCCCAGGGCGCCGGGCCCGGTGTGCCCCTCCCAGGCGCAGACGAGCGCCGCGGTGGTCCGTACGAGGACCTCGCCCGGCCCGGGTTCCGGGACGGGCAGGTCGACGACCGCCGGTGCGCCACCGGTCCGGCGCAGCGCGAAGGCCTTCACGGGAGTCTCCCTACGTCGCGGTACGTGTGCGCCTCCCACCCTCGCCGCCCGCACCCCGCCGGACGGGGGGCCGGAGGTCGGTACCCGACGGGCCGAGTGGCAGTCCCCGTACCCGATTCCGACCCGGTCCCACCCCACCCGGCCCGCCCGCGGCCTCAGGGGCGGATGATCCGGACCTGGTAGCTCCCGTTGCGCAGCTCGCCCACCACCGAGACGCTGATGCCCGCCTTGTCGTCCGTGAACGTCTCGCCCGGCCGGAACGGGGCGTCCGACAGCTCCGCGTGCACGTTGGGCCGCCGGGTGCAGCCGCCGCTCGCGGCGGTGCTGTCCGACACCGTCACCGGGCCGCGGCCGGTGTCCACGTCGGAGTCGACCTTGTAGATCAGGACGCCCGGCTTGCACACGGCCTCGTCGTTCCCGGCCCGGGTGCGCACCTCCACCGCGTACCCGGCGCTCTCGGACAGCGGGACGAACGCCAGCTTCGTGCCGCCCTCCACCGCCAGCGGGGACAGGGTGTGGTCGCTGACGCCCGACTTCGCCGCGCAGCTGATCTGCGTGCTGTCCAGCCAGCCCAGCTTCCACTTGTGCCAGCCCAGCAGGTCGTTGTTGGCCCCCCAGTCCTCGCTCATGATGTCCCAGTGGCCGACGGTGCCGCCGCCGTCGGAGGTGTACAGGTCGGGCAGGCCGAAGACGTGCCCGTTCTCGTGCGGGAGGACCCGGTAGCCGGTCTCCCGGTAGGTGCCGGAGCCGTCGTCCTGGCGGCTGTAGACGAAGGACGTGTTGGCGAGCGGCGCTCCGTCGGCGGCCGGCGCCTCGCCGTTGCCCGAGAAGGTCACCGACAGGACGGTGTCCAGGGCGGACGGCCCGGCGTTCGGCGTGACCAGGATGTTGACCAGGTCGTACCGGCTGAAGTCCACCTCGGAGTCGGCGGCCTTCGCGATGTGCTCGACGAGCTGCCGGTAGCCCGGCTCGTACGGCGATCCCCGCTCGATCCCGTACGCGGCGAACGGCATGGGCATCCGCAGCCAGGTCTTTATCGGGGCCTCGGCCAGGTAGCTGAGCCGTCCGTACGAGCTGGTGCGGAACCAGTTCGAGGTCTGCGGGAAGAACTCCGCCAGCCGGTCCAGCGCCGTGCCCTCGCCCTTGGCGTCGGGAAAGTCGATCATCAGGTTCAGCGCGCGGACCTCGCCGGTGGAGCGGGAGTACCCGGGCGGGGTCGGCAGGCCCTCGGACATCTGGACGCCCATCGTGCCCGCGATCCGGCACGGCGCGAGCGCCGACTCGACGCTGGTGGCCACGGGCCCGGCAGCCGAGTGGTTCCGGCTGGATATCCCCGCGCTCGCGGTCGCCGTGACGCCGAGGGCCAGCGCCGTGAGGCCGATGAACGCGCTGGTGCGGCGTGGTCTGCGTATCCGGTGGCGGGTCTGCGGCATGGAGCTCGCCTTCGGGTCCGCGGCAGCCGGCCGGGTCCGGACTGCGCTCTGTCCGCCCACCCTCCGACGGCTGCGGCGCGCCCGCGCGTCGGGAGAGGCCGAACGTGGAACGGCCTGTGACCCAGGTCACGCGGGGGAGTGAAATAAGCGGGGACCTGATCCCCGTTTGCATATGAGTCCCGCGAAGTGGGGACGCGCTCCCCGTTTGGTGGGCGTACGAGTGACCGTGCCAGGGAGGCCCCGGAATGAAGCGCACCACCGCCACCACCGAGGCGCCGCGCCCCGCGCCGGCGCCGGTGACCCGGGACGCGCCGGCGGCGCGGCCGGTCCCGGCGGCGACGGTGACCCTGGCGCTCCCGGCGGCCGTGGCCCCGGGGGCCGCGCCCGGGTGCGCGATCGGGGCCGGCCCCGGGGTCGGCCCCGCAACCCGGACCCCCGGATGCGCGGGCACGCCCGCGCCCGCAGCTCCCGCGTCCGCCGCCCCCGCCCCCGCGCCCGCCGCGCCGCGCACGCCCCGCGCGGACGGGGTTCCGCGCCCGCGCGCCGACGCCGTCCGCAACCGCGAGCGCATCCTGACCGCGGCCCGCGAGGTCTTCGTCGAGTTCGGCCCCGGCGCCCCCTTCGACGAGGTGGCCCGCCGGGCCGGCATCGGCAACGCCACCCTCTACCGGCACTTCCCCGACCGGGCCGACCTGGTCCACCACGTCGTCCTGTTCGTCATGGACCGCGTCACCGCCCGGGCCGAGGCGGCCCTGGCCGAAGAGCCCGACGCCTTCGCCGCGCTCTGCCGCTTCACGCACGCCGCCGCCGACGAGCGGATCGGCGCCCTGTGCCCGATGCTCGCCGGTGACTTCGACCACGACCACCCCGAACTCCGCGCCGCGCGCGACGCCTTGGAGGCGGCCGTCGAGACCATGCTGACCACCGGCCAGGCCGCCGGACTGCTCCGCACGGACATCGGCGTCGGCGATCTGACGATGGGTCTCTCCCAGCTCAGCCGCCCCCTCCCCGGTACCGCCTGCCACGACGTCGACCGCTTCGTCCACCGTCACATCCAGCTGTTCCTCGACGGATTGCGCGCTCCGGCCCGCTCCGTCCTGCCGGGTTCGGCGGCCACGCTGGAGGACCTGAGACGGAAAACCGCGTGACGCCCCCCATGCTCCCGAACTAGCCTTTTTCAGTCATTCCGCACAGTGAAGTGGGTACCCCCATGTCAAAAACAGCCGCGGCGCCCGCGCCGGCTGCCGATCCCAGCCGCTGGAAGGCACTCGTCTTCATAGCCCTGGCCCAGCTGATGGTCGTCCTCGACGCCACCATCGTGAACATCGCCCTGCCCTCCGCCCAGACCGATCTCGGCATCTCGGACGGCAACCGCCAGTGGGTCATCACCGCGTACGCGCTGGCCTTCGGCGGGCTCCTCCTCTTCGGCGGACGCATCGCCGACAAGTGGGGCCGCAAGAACGCCTTCGTCGTCGGCCTCATCGGCTTCGCCCTGGCCTCCGCGCTCGGCGGCGCCGCCAACGGCGAGGCCATGATGCTCGGCGCCCGCGCCCTCCAGGGTGCCTTCGGCGCACTGCTCGCCCCGGCCGCGCTCTCCCTGCTGGCGGTCATGTTCACCGACGCCAAGGAGCGCGCCAAGGCCTTCGGCATCTACGGTGCCATCGCGGGCGGCGGCGGCGCCGTCGGCCTGATCCTCGGCGGCGTCCTCACCGAGTACCTCAACTGGCGCTGGACCTTCTTCGTGAACATCCCGTTCGCGATCGTCGCCGCCGTGGGCGCCTGGCTCGTCATCCGCGAGCCCGCCGGCTCCCGCAACCGCGCGCCTCTCGACATCCCCGGCGTGGTCCTGTCCACGCTCGGCCTCGTCGCCCTGGTGTACGGCTTCACCCGCGCCGAGTCCCAGGGCTGGTCGGACCCGCTGACCATCGGCCTGTTCATCGGCTCGGCCGTGCTGCTGGCGTCCTTCGTGTTCACCGAGTCCAAGGTCCGGTCCCCGCTGCTGCCGCTGCGCGTCCTGCTGGAGCGCAACCGCGGCGGTGTCTACCTCTCCCTCGGCCTGGCCGTCATCTCGATGTTCGGCCTGTTCCTCTTCCTCACCTACTACCTCCAGGTCGTGAAGGGCTTCTCGCCCGTCAAGACCGGCTTCGCCTTCCTGCCGATGATCGCGGGCATGATCACGGGCTCCACCCAGATCGGCGCCCGCCTGATGACCCGGGTCCCGCCGCGCCTGCTGATGGGCCCCGGCTTCCTGGTCGCCGCCACCGGCATGCTGCTGCTGACCCAGCTGGAGGTCGGCTCCTCGTACCCGGCGCTCATCCTGCCCGCGCAGCTGCTGCTCGGCCTCGGCATGGGCACGGCGTTCATGCCGGCCATGTCCCTGGCCACGCACGGGGTGGACCCGGCCGACGCCGGCGTCGCCTCGGCCATGGTCAACACCTCGCAGCAGGTCGGCGGCGCCATCGGCACCGCGCTGCTGAACACCATCGCCGCCTCGGCGACCACGGCCTACCTGGCCGACCACGCGGCCGAGGCCGCGGCGGGCGGTCCGGCCGCGCAGCTGATCCAGGCCCAGGCCATGGTCGAGGGCTACTCCTCCGCCATCTGGTGGGCGGTCGGCATCCTGGTCGCCAGCTCGGCCATCGCCGTCACCCTGATCACCACCGGCCGGCCCGGCGCGGGCGGCCCGGTGGCCTCCGGTTCCGGCTCCGCAGAGGACGCCGAGTTCAAGGTCCCGGTGATCGCCCACTGACGGGCCCACCGGCCCGGGAATGACTGAGAACCCCGCTTGGTTCAAATTTGAACCAAGCGGGGTTAGTCTGTTTCCGGCGGCCCCGTACGACGGAGGAGACCCCTGTGACCACGACCGATCCGCGCATGCCGGCCCTCTACCTGAGCCACGGCGCCCCGCCCCTGGCGGACGACCCGCTCTGGCCGGGCGAGCTGGCCGCCTGGTCCGCGTCGCTGCCCCGTCCCAGGGCGATCCTGATGGTCTCCGCCCACTGGGAGGAGGCCCCGCTGGCCCTCGGCGCCACCGAGCGGGTTCCGCTCGTCTACGACTTCTGGGGCTTCCCCGAGCACTACTACCAGGTCCGTTACGAGGCCCCCGGCGCCCCGGAGCTCGCCGCCTCCGTACGCAAACTGCTGCGCGGCCCCGGCACCCCGGTCCAGGACATCCCCGACCGCGGCCTCGACCACGGGGCGTACGTACCGCTCGTGGAGATGTTCCCCGAAGCCGACATACCGGTGCTCCAGGTCTCCATGCCGACGCTGGACCCGCGCCGCCTGATGGAGATCGGCCGCAAGCTGGCCCCCCTGCGCGACGAGGGCGTCCTCATCGTCGGCAGCGGCTTCTTCACGCACAACCTGGCCGCGCTGCGGCACCCCGGCCCCGGCGTCCCCGCCTGGTCGGCGGAGTTCGACGCGTGGGGCCGGGAGGCGCTGGCCGCCGGAGACCTGGACGCCCTGCTCGACTTCGAGACCAAGTCCCCGTCGGGCCGCCTGGCCCATCCCCGTACGGAACACTTCGCCCCGCTGTTCGTCACCCTCGGCGCCGCGGAGGCCGCCGGCGACCTCTCCCGCCGCCGCGACCCGGTGGACGGCTTCTGGATGGGCCTCTCGAAGCGCTCCCTGCAGTTCGGCTAGGCACGCTCAGCCGCCGGAGCGCGGGCCGCCCGTGATCTCGGGCCCGATGGTGAACCCCTCGGCCGGCCCGGCGGGGACGGTGGCCGCGGCGCCGTAGGCCGTCCGCACCTCGTCGCCGTACACGGCCTGCTCCCGGCCGGGAGCCGGGTTTGGGGCGAAAGGCCCCGCTTGTTACGTAAACGGTCATTCGATCGCCTGTCCAGGCAACCAGAACCCGGCCCGGGTCGTCCTTCAGGGCGGGAGTGCAGCCACGGGCGGCGCTGTTCCGGAGTGATCACGGCCGTATCGCGTGTGACGGCGGTCTCACGGGCGTTCTGACCGTCCGGAGTCGCGCGTCCTTCCAGATCGGCCGTCGTTCCGGGCCTGACCTGCACCTCTTCGGATTTTTGCGGCATCCGATCCCGTCTCGTGGCGGGGCAGGATACTGCAAGATCTCGGAAAAGAGGGCGCAACGTGGGAATTCTGTCCCGATTCCAGTCGTTGTTTCCTTCGGAAGCGGGCACTCGGGAGAGTGTCCGGGGACGCACCGCCGCCAGCGACGGCACGTCCGGCAGCCGCACCGCGACCGACACTCATCGCAAGGGAGCACGCATGGCAACCCGCGCCGTCGCCCGTCGTCAGTCCACGAGCAGCGCCCGCGCTGTGGGCGGGGAGATCGCAGACCGCGACCTGGTCGGCATGTACCTGGACGAGATCGCGCGCACCCCGCTGCTCGACGCAGCCAAGGAAGTGGAGCTCTCCCAGATCATCGAGGCGGGCGTCTACGCCCAGCAGATCCTCGACGGCGTCATAGAACGCGGGGGCCGCTCGCCCTCGCGCGAAGAGCTGGAGGCGCTGGCCGCCGAAGGCGAGCGCGCCAAGGAAGTCTTCATCCGCTCCAACCTGCGCCTCGTGGTGGCCGTCGCCCGACGCTACCCGCGCAGCGGCCTCCCCCTCCTCGACCTCATCCAGGAGGGCAACGCCGGCCTGGTCCGCGCCGTCGAGAAGTTCGACTACGCCAAGGGCTTCAAGTTCTCCACGTACGCCACGTGGTGGATCCGGCAGGCCATCACCCGCTCCATCGCCGACCAGTCCCGCACCATCCGCCTCCCCGTCCACCTGGTCGAGGAGCTCGGCCGGATCCGCCGCGTCCAGCGCGAGTTCAACCGCGAGAACGGCCGTGACCCGGAGCACGCGGAGATCGCCGCCGAGCTCGACACCACGGAGAAGCGGGTCGGCGACGTCCTGGACTGGGCGCGCGACCCGGTCAGCCTGAACATGGCGGTCGACGACGACGGCGACACGCAGTTCGGCGACCTCCTGGAGGACACCTCGGCGATCTCGCCCGAGCAGTCCGTGCTCTCGCTGCTGCGCAGCGAGGAGCTGGAGGACCTCCTCGGCAAGCTCGACCAGCGCACCGCGTCGATCATCAAGATGCGTTACGGCATCGAGGACGGCCGGGAGCGTACGCTGACCGAAGTGGGCAAGCAGCACGGCCTGACCCGCGAGCGGATCCGCCAGATCGAGAAGCACGCGCTCCTGGAGCTGAAGCGGATGGCACGCGACACCGGCTTCGACGCCGTGGCCTGACCGCGCCGCCGCCCCCCCCCGAGACGAGCCCCGGCACCTAACCCCCCCCAGGTGCCGGGGCTCCCCCCTGTCTACGCCGCCCCCGCCAGCCGCGCGCCCAGGGCCAGCGCGCCCGCCGCCAGCGCCGCCGGGGCGTGCACCGTGAACGGCACCCCCGTCAGGGCCAGCCGGGCCGCCAGCCACTCCGGCGCGTCCCCGCTCTCGAACCGGACCCGCGTACCCGCCCCCGGCGCCCCCGCATCCCCGCTCCCCGCATCCCCGGCCGAGCCCCCCGTGCCGGGGACCGCCGCCTCCCGGAGCCAGTCCGGCAGCGCCTGCGGCCCCGCCGCGAACGTCACCTCCACCGCGTACGTCACCCCGCCCCGCAGCCCCCGCCGTACGAACTCCTGCGCGTCCATCGGCAGCTCCCGCGGTGTGAACCGGGCCCCCGTGGCGAACGGCTCCGCCACCCGGTCCACCCGGAAGGTCCGCCAGTCCTCCCGCTCCAGGTCGTAGGCGATCAGGTACCACCGGCTCTCCGTGCTCACCAGCCGGTACGGCTCCACCACCCGCCGCGTCCGCACCCCGTCGCCCGCCCGGTAGGCGAACCGCAGCCGCTCCGGCCCCGCCACCGCCGACGCCATCGTCGTCAGCGTCCGCGGGTCCACGCTGGCCCCGTCCCCCCGGGTCAGCGCGATCGTCGCCGACTGCAGCGCGCCCACCCGCCGCCGCAGCCGCGAGGGCAGCACCTGCTCCAGCTTCGCCAAGGCCCGTACGGAGGCCTCCTCGACCCCCTCGATCGCGTGGCCGGCCCCCGCCCGCAGCCCCACCGCGATCGCCACCGCCTCCTCGTCGTCCAGCAGCAGCGGCGGCATCGCCGCCCCCGCCACCAGCCGGTAGCCGCCCTCCGACCCGAGCGTGGCCTCCACCGGGTACCCGAGGTCCCGCAGCCGCTCGATGTCGCGGCGGATCGTCCGGGCGCTCACCCCGAGGCGGTCCGCCAGTTCGCTGCCGGGCCATTCGCGCGGAGTCTGGAGCAGGGACAGCAGGGACAGGAGCCGTGCCGGGGTGTCGGTCATGGGACCAAGGCTGCCAGCGAAATAGGACACTGCCTGACCTACATGCCGTCTAGGTTTCTCTCCATGAGCACCGAGACGTCCAAGACATCGCCCGAAAGAAAGAACGGGCCCGTACGAGAAGAGCGGACCACGGCCGCGGTACCAGCACAGGACCCGGGCCCGGACCCGGGCGCCGCCCCCCTCGACGCCCCCGCGCCGGAGGGCGGCTCGTCCGCCGCCGACCGCCGCCGCTGGCTGGCGCTCGCCATCGTGATGACCGCGGCCTTCATGGACCTGGTCGACGTCACGATCGTCAACATCGCCATCCCCAGCATGCGCCAGGACCTCGGCGCCTCCACGAGCGCGATCCAGTGGATCACCGCCGGATACGCGCTCGCCTTCGCCGCGGGCCTGATCACCGGCGGCCGTCTCGGTGACATCTACGGCCGCCGGCGCCTCTTCCTCGTCGGCATCGCCGGCTTCACCGCCGCCTCGCTGCTCTGCGGCATCGCCGCCAACCCCGCCATGCTGGTCTCCTCGCGCCTGCTCCAGGGCGCGATGGCGGCCCTGATGGTCCCGCAGGTCCTGGCGATCATCCACGTCACCTTCCCGCCCCACGAGCGCGGCAAGGTCTTCGGCCTGTTCGGCGCGATCGTGGGCCTCGGAGCCGTCTCGGGCCCGATGCTCGGCGCGCTGCTCACCCAGTGGAACCTCTTCGGCCTCGAATGGCGCCCCATCTTCCTGATCAACCTGCCCGTCGGCAT
This sequence comes from Streptomyces sp. NPDC048461, assembly GCF_055587105.1. Taxonomy (NCBI): domain Bacteria; kingdom Bacillati; phylum Actinomycetota; class Actinomycetes; order Kitasatosporales; family Streptomycetaceae; genus Streptomyces; species Streptomyces sp. NPDC048461. Next base: position 40,927 of record NZ_JBVJGW010000011.1, read on the forward strand.
CGCCGGCGTGATCCTCGGCCGCAAGTTCATCACCGAGTCCAAGGCCCCCCAGGCCCTGCGCCTGGACCTCGTCGGCGTCGTCCTCGCCACCCTCGCGCTGGTCATGCTGATCTTCCCGCTCACCCAGGGCCGCGAGAACGACTGGCCGGTCTGGGGCTTCGTCTGCATGGGCCTGGCGCCGTTCGTCTTCGCGGGCTTCATCGCCTACGAGAAGTACAAGATCAAGAAGGACGGCTCGCCGCTGGTCGAGCTCTCCCTCTTCAAGGTCAAGAGCTTCGCGGGCGGCATCGCCGTCCAGCTGACCTTCGGCATCGCGACCGGCATCTTCTTCCTGGTCTGGACGCTGTACATGCAGATGGGCCTCGGCTGGAGCGCCCTGCGCGCCGGCACCACCGGCATCCCCTTCTCCATCGCCGTCTCGGCCGCCGCGGGCATCTCGGTGCAGAAGCTCGTCCCGCGCTTCGGCCGCAAGGTGCTCCAGGCCGGTGCGCTGACCATGGCCGCGGGTCTGCTCCTCTACATCTGGGAGTCGCAGCACTACGGCATGGAGATCGCCTCCTGGCAGATGGCCGCCCCGCTCGTCGTCATGGGCGTCGGCATGGGCCTGATCGTGGCCCCGCTGACCGACACCGTGCTGTCCGAGGTGCCGCGCGAGCACGCCGGCTCGGCCTCCGGGCTGATCAACACCACGGGCCAGATGGGCAACGCACTGGGCCTCGGCCTGACCTCCGTGGTCTTCTTCGGCCTGATCGACGACGACCTGGTCTTCGGCCCGCCCTACGTCGAGGCGTTCCGCGGTGCGCTGTGGTGGGTGGTGGCCGTCCTGGTCGTGATCTTCGCGGTGATGTTCATGCTGCCCCGCAAGGCGGTCCCGGTGGGGGAGCGCGAAGGCGCCGACGGGCAGCGGGCGCCGGAGCCGGACAAGGTGCCGGCCGCCTGAGACCGCTCCGCCCCGCGTACGGACATGCCCGCCTCTGTTGGCGGGCATGTCCGTTTCTTTTTGCCTCCCGCCGCATTCGGTCGTACGGTGGAGAGGAAGCCACAGATTCGGGCATGGAACGGACGTAAAGCCACATGTACGCACCGGAGCGCCACCAGGAGATCCTCCGCCTCGCCCGCGAGGCCGGACGGGTCGACGTGCTCTCCCTCGCGGACCGGTTCCAGGTCACCGCCGAGACCGTGCGCCGCGACCTGAAGGCCCTCGACCGGGCCGGGCTGGTCCGCCGGGTGCACGGGGGCGCCATCCCGGCCGGCCGTCTGGACCTCGACCTGGAGCCCGACCTCACCGAGCGCGAGGCCACCGCCGCCGAGGAGAAGGACCGCATCGCGGCCGCCGCCCTCGCCGAACTCCCCGACGGCGGCAGCGTCGTCCTGGACGCCGGCAGCACCGTCGCCCGCCTCGCCGCCGGTATCCCGGTGGACATCGCCCTCACCGTCGTCACCCATGCCCTGCCCGTCGCGGCCCGGCTCGCCGACCACACCGGCATCGACCTCCACCTCGTCGGCGGCCGGGTCCGCCACCGCACCCGCGCCGCCGTCGACGGGTGGGCGCTGCGCGCGTACGCTGAGATCCGCGCCGACGTCCTGTTCCTCGCGACGAACGGCTTCTCCGCCGACGGCGGCCTGACCACCCCCGACCTCGCCGAAGCGGCCGTCAAGCGCGCCGCGATCGGCGCCGCGCGCCGCGTCGTCCTCCTCGCCGACTCGGCGAAGGCCGGCCAGGAGCACTTCGCCCGCTTCGGCTCCTTCGCGGACGTCGACCTCCTCATCACGGACACGGGGCTCGCCCCCGCCCAGCAGGCGGCGATCGAGGCCGCCGGTACGGAAGTTGTGCTCGTATGATCCTCACCGTCACCCCCAACCCCTCCCTCGACCGGACCTACGAGGTCCCCTCGCTGGGCCGCGGCGAGGTGCTCCGCGCCACCGGTGACCGGGTCGACCCCGGAGGCAAGGGCGTCAACGTCTCCCGCGCGGTGGCCGCCGCGGGCGTCCGTACGACGGCGGTCCTCCCGCTCGGCGGAGCCCCGGGCACCCTGCTGGCCGAACTCCTCGTGGCCCAGGGCGTGGACGTCACGGCCGTCTCGATCGCCGGCGAGACCCGCTCGAACATCGCGGTCGTCGAACCCGACGGCACCCTCACCAAGATCAATACGCCGGGTCCGGAACTCTCCCCTGAGGAGTCCGCGCTCCTCCTGGAGACCGTCCGCACCGGCTCCGGCGGCGCCGCCTGGATCGCCTGCTGCGGCAGCCTCCCGCGCGGCCTGGACACCGGCTGGTACGCCGACCTGGTCACCCGGGCCCACGAGGCCGGCGCCCGGGTCGCCCTCGACACCTCGGGCCCGGCCCTGCGCGCGGCCCTGTCCGCCCGCCCGGACGTCGTCAAGCCGAACGCGCAGGAGCTCGCCGAAGCCGTCGGGCGGCCCCTGTCCACCCTCGGCGACGTCGCCAAGGCGGCCGAGGAGCTCCGCTCGCTGGGCGCGGGCGCGGTCCTCGCCTCCCTCGGCGCGGACGGCCAGCTGCTGGCCTGCGCGGAGGGCACGTACTACGGCACGGCTCCGGCCGCCGCGGTCCGCAGCAACGTCGGGGCCGGCGACGCCTCCCTGGCCGGGTTCCTGATCGCGGGCGGCAGCGGCCCGGCCGCCCTCGCCTCGGCCCTGGCCCACGGGGCTGCCGCGGTGCAGCTCCCGGGCAGCGCCATGCCGACCCCCTCGGACCTCGAGCCCACCGCGCCCCGCGTCACCGACGCGCTCCCGCTGGACCTCGTCCTGTCCGAGCGGTGCGACGGGCGCGCGGCGCGCTGACCGCTCCCCGGCCGCCGCGCCCGGCGGCCGGGCGCCCCGGACTCAGCGGACCCGGGCGCGGAGCTCCATGGCTCCGCGGGCGACCGCCTCGGTCTCGTACACCTCGCACATGTGCCGGCCGTCCGGCGTCGCCGTGTGCTCGACCTCCCACAGGCTGAGCTCGGTCCCGTCGAGCAGCACGAAGGCGTGCTCGTACAGGCTGAAGCCGGCGTCCCGCCCGTCCAGGAGGCAGTGGCGGCCGCCGAATGCCTGGGTGATCTGGTGCGCGAACGCCGAACGCAGCCGGACCGCGACCTCCTCGCCGGGCCGGTCCGCGTTCTCCGCGCGGCGCAGCACCCGCCGGGCGTGGTCGGCGGACTCCTCCGGCGCGTAGTCCCGGGGGCGCCGCGCCGGCGGCGAGGCCGCGAACAGGGCGCTGAACACCGCGATGTCGTCGTCCGGCTCCTCGTCGCCGGGCAGCAGCGCCGGGTCCAGCGCCGCCTCGGCGGGGGACTCCCCGAACAGCCGGGACACGGCCAGGCAGGTCTCCGCCTTGCTCGCGAAAACCTCGTGCCGGACCGTCCGGTCACCCTCCTGCCGGTACACCAGCTCCCACAGTGATGCCGACCCGCCGTCGGCCAGCAGGTAGGTGTGCCGGTGGCTCTCCCGCCAGAGTCCGGTTGCCGGGCTGTGGTGGGTGGTGTAGAGCGAAGAGCTGTGGGCGAGCGCCGTCCCGAGACGCCCGACCAGCCTGTCGGGCAGGTCGAAGGAGTTGAGGGCGCGGCCCAGGAGTCGATCGAGGTGGGCCTCGGTTGTCTCGTACGGATCGCTCAAGGTGGGTCTCCAGGCCGTCGCAGCTTGTGACTTCGCGGAAGCTCAACGTAGCCCCTGGCTCTGACATCACGTCCGGGGTTCGGTAAAACGTCCGGGAAGCATCAGGGGTTCCCGCCACACCTTCAGGTCAACTTCCGTACGAATACGCATGATTAGCACAGCTCTGGTAGAGAGCGCGGGACTATGGACCGCATGGCAACGAATACGGTGGGCGTCCCCCGCCAACAGGGGCAGCCCCGCACGCGATCCGACGGCGGACCGGAAGCGGGGCCGCGGGTGTTGGCCTGGCTGCTGGTCCTCACCGGGGCCGCCGGGGTGCTGGCCTCCTGGGTGATCACCCTCGACAAGTTCCTGCTGCTGGAGGACCCGGACTTCAAGCCCGCCTGCAGCCTCAACCCGGTCGTCTCGTGCGGCAGCGTGATGAAGAGCGACCAGGCGGCCGCCTTCGGCTTCCCCAACCCGATGCTGGGTCTGGTCGCGTACGCCGTCGTGGTGTGCGTCGGCGCCGGCCTGCTGGCGGGCGCCCGCTACCGAGGCTGGTTCTGGCTGGGACTGAACGCAGGCACGCTCTTCGGCGTCGGGTTCTGCACCTGGCTGATGGTGCAGTCGCTCTACGAGATCAACGCGCTCTGCCTGTGGTGCTGCCTGGCCTGGGTGGCGACCCTGCTCATGTTCTGGGCGGTCACCGCGCACACCGTCGCCGCCGGCCTGCTCCCCGCCCCCGCCCCGCTGCGGGAGTTCTTCACCGAGTTCGGCTGGGCCCCGCCCGCACTGCACACCGGCGTGATCGGCATGCTGATCCTCACGCGGTGGTGGGACTTCTGGACCTCCTGACCGGACGGACGCGCACGAGGGCCCCGGCAGCTGGACGCTGCCGGGGCCCTCGTCACCTCACGCGGGGGGCGGCGGAGGTCAGCTGCCGACGGACGCGTTGCCCGAGAGGACCGGGATGTTGTCCAGGATGTGCGAGAGCGGCTCGTCGCCCTTGGCCTGGGTGGAGTTCTCGGTGCACTGCTGGTTCTGCGGGTTGGACAGGACGTTGATGTCCTGGACACCGACGTTGACCAGCGCCACCAGCGACTGGGCGTTGATCTTGGCCGGCAGGCCGATGCAGGGCTTGTTCAGCGTGCCCTGGACCAGGCCGAGCTGCGGGCTCATGTCACCGGCGGTCTTCTGGTTGCCGTAGATCTGCTGGGCACCGTTGCCGTTGACGGTGTTGACGCCGTTGTCGTTGCCGATGGCCATGGCCGGGGCCGCGGCAGCAGCGCCCGCGCCGACCGCAACGGCGGTGACCGCGGCGGCGGTCATGAACTTCTTGAACATCTTGATCCTTCTGTCGCACGAGTGCCCGCTAGTGGAGCGCCCTGGTCAACTGCCCCGCCGGGGGGTTGGTTCCGTTGCTTCACTCAAACGGCCTGTCCGCGCCGGACTTTTCCCCGGCCCGGGTGAGGCACCTCCGGACGCCTGCGCGAAGCCCGTACGCAGCCAGCACCGGCCGACGCTCCTGTTGCGCTCCGTACGAGGTGTTCGCACGGTGGGTGAAGAGGCGGATCGCTCGGGTCCGCTTCTGTGCCACCAGGAGAAGGAACACCCATGCACCGCACGAAGCCGTCCCGCGCCCGCCTCTTCGTCCCGTCGGCCCTCGCCGTCGTCATACTGTCCGGCGCGGCCGCCCCTGCGGTCGCCGCGGACGGCTCCGGCTCCGCCGACCTGACGAAGCGGGTCGCGGCCGTCCAGCAGGAGATCGAGACGATCGAGGGGCGGGCCGCGGCCGGTCCGATCGACGACCTCCTCGCCGGTCTCACGAAGACCATCGCGGACCTCCTCAAGTCCCTGGAGGGCCTGCTGCCCGCCGGGGTGAAGATCCCGCCGATCGAGCTGCCGAAGCTGCCGGCCCTGCCGGCCGTACCGGGCCTGCCGGAACTCCCCGACATCAAGCTGCCGCCGGTGGAGGCGCCGGCGCTCCCGCCGGCCGCCGGGGTGCCCGCGCTGCCGGTGGACCTGGTGCCCGCCCTCCCCGCCCTCCCCGAGATCCCCGACGTCCCGTAGGGCGCGGGAGCACGGCCGGACGTTCGCACGCGGTTGCGACGATTGGGCTGAACAGGTCTGATCGCGTGCGAACCCGTGTCGTCTGGGAAGCTGGAGCGTTTCGCTCGGTGTGAGCCCCGGGATCGGGGCAGAACATCGAACAGAAGGTGCACTTCCCATGAACTCTGCCAAGAAGGCCGCCCTGGTCATGGCCACCGCTGGTCTCGCCGTGGCCGGTGCCGCCGGTGCCGCCTCCGCCGACTCCTCGGCCGAGGGCGCGGCCGTGGGTTCCCCCGGCGTTCTGTCCGGCAACCTGGCCCAGGTTCCGGTCCACGTCCCGGTCAACGTCTGCGGCAACTCCGTGAACGTGATCGGCCTGCTGAACCCGGCGTTCGGCAACGCCTGCGTCAACGACTGACGTCAGTCGCACCAACGCCTGTGGGCGCCCCGGCCTTGCCGGTGGCGCCCACAGTCGTGTCGGCAGGTGTTCAGCCGGGACGCGTCAGCTGTTGCCGCCGTTGAGGGTCACGCCGCCGAGCATCGGGTTCGACTTGGTGGCGCCGTTCGCCAGGCCGAGGACCTCGCCGGGAACGTCGTTGCGGGCCTTGTTGACCTTCTGGACCGTGCCCACGACCTTGTTGACGTGGTCGCCCTGCTCGGCCAGTCCGTTGCCCACGGTCTGCGGGAGGGACTCGGAGACCGGGGCCACGGCGTCCAGGGTCTCCGTCACCCCGCCGGTCAGGCTCATGGGGGGCATCGCGGCGGGGCCCTCGGCAGCGAAGGCCGGAGCGGCGGCGCCGAGGGCGGCGACGGAGCCGACGACGACAGCGGCGATCTTCGTGAGCTTCATTATCGAAATCCTCTTCTTTCATGGACAGAGGTGTCAGCGGCGACCGTCGCGCCGCTTTCGCTCTGGCTAACGATTCCCGGCCGCTGCGGAAACGCGGTCGCGCGGGTACACGACAACGGCCGGAGAATCCGACGAGGGATTCTCCGGCCGATATTTATTCTGATTACCGGTTACCGGTGGTGCCGCTCAGGAGAGCCGGGACCGCCGGTACAGGATGGCGCCGCCCAGGATCAGGGCCGAGGCCAGCGCGGCCGCCGCCGCGGGCTGACCCGCGCCGGTCTCCGCCAGGACGGGAGCGGTCACCCGCGCCGGCGCGGGAGCCGGCTCGGGGGCCGGGAACGGTGCGGGCTCCGGCGCGGGCGCCGGCGCCGGGGTCACGTGGACGGGGGCGTCACCGCCCGGCGCGGCCGGCGGCTGGTCGGCGGGCGGCCGTACGGCCTCGGGGGCCGGAGCGGGCGCGGGCGCCGGAACGGGTGCCGGTGCGGGGTGCTCCACGGGCATGCTCCCGTGCGGCGGCCCCGAGGGGCCCTCCTCCGGTCCGGGCGCCGGGGCGGGCAGCGGCTGGGGGGCCTCCTCCGGGACCGGTGCGGGATGCGGCGCGGGGAGCGTGACCGGCGGCGCCTCCTCGACGGGCTCCGGGAGCGGCGCGGGGAGCGGTACGGGGGTCTGCGCCTCCGGAGCCGGCAGCGGGGCGGGTGCCTCGTGGACCGGCGGCGGCTGCGGGGCCGGGTGCTCGGGCCCCGGCTGCCCGGGGGCCGGCGGGGCGTGGTGCGCGGGCGGCGCGGACCCGGGGTGGTCGTCGCACTCCTCCTCGGCCCGCTCCTCGCCGGGGCCGCCGTAGCCGCCCTGGTGCTCCTGCTCCTCGTGGCGCGGGGCCGCGTGCCGGGGGCCGGGCCGGCTCGCCTCGGCGTGCCGCGGGGCTTCGTGCCGCGGGGCCTCGTACGCCGGCTCCTCGTGGCGCGGGGCCGCGTGGCGGGGGCCGTCGTGCCGCGGCTCCTCGTGGCGCTGCTCCGGCATCGCGTGCCGGGCGTCGCGCTCGTCGAGGTAGCGCTCCAGGGCCGCGGCGTTCTCCGGGCTCAGGTGGCGCGCGTAGTCGTGGTCGGAGTCGGCGCCGGTGGTGGTGACGCACCGGTTCCCCATCGCGGGGTTGAGCGCCGCACCGCCGTCCACGCTGTTGCCGCACACGTTCGGGGCGAAGGTGATCGGTACCGAGACGCTGTTGCCGGACAGCACGCCCGGCGAGTGCGAGGCCTCGGCGGCCGCTCCCTGGTGTGCGTAGGCCGCGCCGGTCGCGATCGACAGCAGGCTCGACGCGGCTGCCGCCGTGAGCATCCCCTTGCCCAGCACCTGTCGGCTCAGTACCTGTCGCATGGGTCCTTCCCTGTCTACCGGCGCTGCTGCCGGTGCTGAATCGAAGGTGGCCTCGGAGTGCACCGCCGTGCACTCCGAGGCCACCCCGAGGAGGTTCGCCCTCGCGGGCGCAGGCGCTTCGTCAGGCGTTGACGCAGGTGTTGCCGAACGCGGGGTTCAGCAGCGCGATCACGTTGACGGTGTTGCCGCAGACGTTGACCGGGACGTGCACCGGGACCTGGAGCAGGTTGCCGGACAGGACACCGGGGGAACCCACGGCCTGGCCCGCGGCACCGGCGTCGGCCATGGCGGGGGAGGCGGCACCGGCGGCCATCAGAACGCCGGCGGTCAGCACGAGGGCCTTCTTGTACGTCATTTGATTTCGATCCTTTCCCGCAGAGGCGTATCCACTGCAGAATTAACAACGAGCGGGTTCGGGAAAAGAAACCGCATGTTTTTGGCGACGGTTCGGCAATTCACCCCGATGCCCGGCCCGAATTTGGGCGGCCGGGGGATATCCGTCGTCATTCGCCGGGGCGTCCGCGCGGGCCCCACATGCGGCGAGGCCGCCGCGACCCGAAGGTGCGGCGGCCTCGCTGGCGCGGACTTCGGTCAGCTGCCGGAGGAGACGTTGCCCGAGAGGACCGGGATGTTGCTGAGGATGTGCGAGAGAGCCTCGTCGCCCTTGGCCTGGGTCGAGTTCTCGGTGCACTGCTGGTTCTGCGGGCTGGACAGGACGGGGATGTCCTGGACGCCGACGTTGACCAGGGCCAGCACGGACTGCACGTTGGCCTTCGCGGGGAGGGCGATGCAGGGCTTGTTGAGCGAGCCCTGGATCAGCGCCATCTGCGGGCTCATGTTGCCGTAGGTGGCCTGGTTGCCGTAGATCTGCGCGGCGTTGTTGCCGTTCGAGGTGTTGACGCCGTTGTCGTTCCCGATGGCCATCGCCTGCGGCGCCATGGCGGCACCCATGCCCACGACCGAGGCCGCAACCGCTGCCGTGGCCATCATCTTCTTGATCATTTTCTTCCCTTTTTTGCAGGATTGCCCGGTACCGGAGCACTCGGATCAACGGGCCGGACCCTGTTTGGGTTGCGTGGCTTCACCCGGATGCCGACGTTTCGGGCGGTGCGGTTGACGTTCCGGGGCCCGGACGTTGACGGTGGCGCCGCCGAACGGGGGATCCGGAGGGGGAAACGGGTGCTCGGATCCGCCACGGGCGTTCGCCCGGGGGCCGGAGGGGCGGCGGGGCGGGCCGCCCGCCGGGGGAGCCGGGGAGTCCGCGGGCGGAGCCGCGCGGTGCCGGGCCGGTGCGCCGGGTGCGGGGGCGGCGTTCGTGCCGCCGACCTGCGGGGCCGCGTCGGGGCCGGCCGCGGCAGGGTCGTGCGCGACGGCTTCTCCCTCTCCGCTTTTCCTTTTCGTTCGAACAATGGTGCATGCGATAACGACCCGCCCGCTTTGAGGGTGCGTGCTATCGCCCAAAAGGCCGTACAGGCGAGTCCGACGTGATTTCCAGCCTGATTTCTGACAAAGTTCACTCCTGTTTTGTCCCCTTGATCGAAAATGGAGACAGGGTCATGGGTTCCTCCCGCAGAATCCTCGGCACGCTCGGTCTGCTGTCCTGCCTCGCACTTTCCGTACACGTTCCCGCGGTGGCCGCGGCCGCCGTTCCGGGTGCTCCGGCCCCGAGGGAGCTGGCCCGGGTTCCGTTCACCGAGCGTTACCAGGCCGTGCAGCACGGCGGGCTGGTGAGGGCCTCCAACTCGGGCATCAGCTGCCGCCGGGAGGAGTCCCCGGACGCGGAGCCGTGCGCCGAGGTCAAGCGGGGCGCGGCCGGGGTCAACGGCGACTTCGAGATGTTCTACAGCGAGGTCGACAAGGATCCCGACACCTACAACTCCACCCGGGCCGAGCTCAAGGTGCCCCAGGGCGCGAAGGTCTCGTACGCCCGCCTCTACTGGGGCGGCAACCTGCGCGTCGGCGAGCAGAAGCCGCCGCAGGACAACGGCCGGGTGCTGGTCGCCGAGCCGGGCGGGGCGTACAAGGAGGTCCTCGCCGACACGGTGATGGGCCACCGCGTGGACGCCGGCAGCGACGCCTACCAGGCCAGCGCGGACGTGACCCCGCTGGTCCGCAAGGGCGGCGCGGGGATGTGGACGGTGGCCCAGCTCAACATCGCCATGGGCCACTCCGAGGTCGGGGCCTGGGGCGGCTGGACGCTGGTCGTGGCCTACGAGCACCCGCAGGAGCCGGTGCGCCGGATCTCGCTGTGGGACGGCTTCGAGGCGCTGGCCGCCCGGGCCGCCGACGGGATCGTCGACGTCGAGGGCCTGGACGCGCCGCCCGGCTCCGCGGGGCGGGTCGGAGTGGTCGGCTACGACGGGGACCGCGGTGTCCTCGGGGACTCGCTCACCGTGACGGCGGACAGTGGCCGGAGGGTCAATCTCAGCGATTCAGAAAATCCTTTTAATGATGTTATGAATTCCACGATCACGGAATTCGGGCATCACTCGTTCGTGCGACAGCCCGAACATGTGAATAACCTCGGATATGACGCGGACGTGTTCGATCTCAGTCCCGCACTGTCCGGTGGCGCCCGCAGCCTGAGCTTCAGGTTTACGGGCGAAAGTCAGGGTCATTTCCTCGGTGTGCTCTTCGTACAGACAGACGCGCGCCGCTGAACCCAGGGGACCACTCCACGTGCCCACACCGCCTTTGGCAGCGCAGCTGCCGACCGTTCTCCACCTCGTCCAGCCCGTCGACGGCGGGGTCGCCCGCGTCGTCGTCGACCTCGTCCGCGCGCAGACCGCCGCCGGCCTGCGCGCCGTCGTCGGCTGCCCGCCGGGCGGCTTCCTCGCCGGCGCGGCCCGGGACGCTGGTGCGCAGGTCCTGTCCTGGCGCGCCGGGCGGGCCCCCGGGCCCGGACTGCCCGCCGAGGTGATCGGCGCCCGGCGGCTGCTGCGCCGCGTCCGCCCCGACGTGCTGCACGCGCACTCCGCCAAGGCCGGACTGGCCGGCCGGCTCGCCGCGCGGGGATCCGTACCCACCGTCTTCCAGCCCCACGCCTGGTCCTTCGACGCCGTCGGCGGGGCCACCGGAGCGCTCGCCCTGCGCTGGGAGCGGTACGGGGCCCGCTGGGCCGACCGGGTGCTCTGCGTCAGCGAGGCCGAACGCCGCGCCGGGGAGTCCGAAGGGATCACCGCCCACTGGTCGGTGGTCCGCAACGGCGTCGACCTCGGCCACTTCGGCCCCGGCGGACCCGACGACGGCCTCGTCCGCACCGGCGCGCGCGCCGAACTGCCCCTGCCCACCGACTTCCAGGGCGACGGGCCGCTCGTCGTGTGCGTCGGCCGGATCTGCCCGCAGAAGGGCCAGGACGTCCTGCTGCGGGCCTGGCCGGAGGTGCTGGGCACGGTCCCCGGCGCCCGGCTCGCCCTCGTCGGGGACGGCCCCGACGGCGAACGGCTGCGCCGCACCGCACCGCCCGGAGTCCTCTTCGCGGGCCCCGCCCCCGACATCCGACCGTGGCTTCGGGCCGCCGATCTCGTTGTACTGCCGTCGCGGTGGGAAGGCATGGCGCTCGCCCCGCTCGAAGCCATGGCCTGCGGCCGCCCGGTCCTGGTCTCGGACGTCAGCGGAGCCCGGGAGAGCCTGCCGTCCGGCCAGGGACGGCTGTGCCTGGTGCCGCCGGAGGACCCGACGGCCCTGGCCAAGGCCCTGGGACGGCTGCTCGCCGCACCGCGGCTGCTCGCCGAACTCGGCGAACAGGCCCGGCAGCACGCCCGGACCGAATTCGACGTGCGGCGGACCACGGACGCGGTCACCGGTCTGTACCACGAACTGCTGGGCAGGCCCCGGCCCTCGAACCAGGAGCGCATCAGCCGATGACGATGGACAGCGCACCCGCCCGGCACACCGGGCAGGGCGGCACGGGGCACGGCGGCGCGGCCGCGGGAACCACCGCCGTCCGCCGTTCCCGGGCCGCCATCCACCCCCCGCGCGGGCCCAAGGCCGGGTTGGCGCGGCCCACCCTGCGGCCGCAGCGGGCCCGCCGCCGTGACGGGGTGCTCCCGCTGCTCACCGCCGACGCGTTCGCCGCCGTCCTCACCGCGGCGGCCCTGCCCGCGGCCGCCCCGCCGGGGACGGCGGCGCTGCCCGTGGCCGCGGCCGTGCCCGCCGCCGTGCTGCTGGCCGCGCTGCACGCCCAGGCCGGGCTGTACCGGCCGCGCCTCGCGCCCTCCGCCCTCCTCGAACTCCCCGTGCTCGCCGGGCGCTCCGCCGTCCTGTGGGCCGGTACCGCCGCGGTCGTCGCCGCCGTGGCCCCGGGCCGGGCCCTGGGCTGGGCCGCGCTGCTGACCGCCGTCTGCCTCCAGGTCGCCCTGGCCTGCGCGGGCCGCGGGCTCGTCAACCAGCTCCGCCGCCGCACCGCCGTCCGCAGGCCCGACTCCGCGCTCGTCGTCGGCCCCGGCGCCGGGGCGGGCGCGGTGGCCGCCGCGCTGCACGGCCGCCCCGAGTACGGGCTGCGCCCCGTCGGCCTCGCCGACACGGCCCCCGGGGACGGAGCGGAGGCCGGCCCCCTGCCCGTCCTCGCCACCCACGAGGACGTGCGCCGCGCCGTCATCCAGAACACGGTGCGGCACGCGGTGTTCACCCGCCCGCCGGAGGCCGACGAGCGCACCGCCTCGCTGGTCCGCCTCTTCCACGACCACGGCTGCCGGCTCTGGCTCGCCGACCCGGCCGGGACCGCCAAGGTCACCGGCATGCGGGTGGCGCACCCCGCCGACCAGCTGTGGGGGTACGCCGTCCAGCCGCTGCTGCCGCGCCCCGCACGGCCCCTGGAGCGCTGGGCCAAGCGCGGCATCGACGCCGCGCTCGCCCTGCTGGCCCTGGTCGCCGCCGCCCCCGTGATGCTGCTGTGCGCGCTGGCCGTACGGACCTGTGACGGCCCCGGCGTCATCTTCCGGCAGGAGCGCGTCGGCCTGTACGGGCGGCCCTTCACCCTGCTGAAGTTCCGCACCCTGCGCGCCGACGCGCACGAGTCCGCCACCCGCTGGACGGTCGCCGGCGACCGCCGGATGAGCCCGGTCGGCTCCTTCCTGCGCAAGTCCTCGCTGGACGAGCTGCCGCAGCTGTGGAACGTCGTGCGCGGGGACATGAGCCTGGTCGGCCCGCGGCCCGAACGGCCCTTCTTCGTCGCCAAGTTCTCCACCGTGCACCCCGGTTACGAGGCCCGTCACCGGATGCCGGTCGGCATCACCGGCCTCGCCCAGATCAACGGCCTGCGCGGGGACACCTCCATCGAGGACCGCGCCCGCTTCGACAACCACTACATCGACACCTGGTCGCTGTGGCAGGACCTGTGGATCCTCGCCCGCACCGCGGCCTCCTTCTTCCGCTTCCGGCTGGGGGGCAGCTGATGAGCCTCGCCGTGTCCCTCGACGGCGTGCGGTCCGAGGTGCCGGGTCTGCTGCGCCGGCACTGGCCGCTGCTGCCGCTCGCCGCGACCGTGCTGTTCCTGCTGGCCCCGCTCCCGGCGGGCGACGCGACCGCCTCCGGCAAGGTGGGGCCGGCCGACGCGGCCTCCCTGCTGCTGGTGTTCGTCTGCGCGGTCCAGGCGCTGCGCGGGCGGGTGCGGGAGCTGAGCCCGCTGGGCGTGCTGGTCCTCGGGATGCCCGCCGTGGGGCTCGCGGTGGCGACGGTGACGGCCGGCGACCCGTACGCCGCCCTGCCGGGCTTCGTGCGCTACCTCCAGGTCTTCGTCCTGGTGCCGGCGGCCGTGGTGCTGCTGGTGCGCGACGCCGGGGAGTTCCGGATCGCCGCCGGGTGCTTCGTGGTGCTGGCGCTGGTCCAGGGCGCGGTGGGGGTCGTGCAGTTCGCGACCCACACCGGGGCCTCGTACCAGGGCGAGGACATCCGGGCCGTGGGCACCTTCGGCCCCGGCGACGTCATGGGCATGGCCACCGTGGTGGCGTACGGGCTGATCGTGGCGACGGCCGCCGCGCTGGCGCCGGGACTGCCGCGCACGGTCCGCCGGGTGGCCGCGGGCGCGGCGCTCGCGCTCGCCCTGCCGCTGGTGCTGTCGTTCAGCCGGGGCGCGTGGATCGCCACCCTGGGCGCGGCGGTGCTGGTGATGGTGCTGGCCGGGATCCGGCGGGCGCTGACGGTGCTCCTCGCCCTGGCCGCGGCCGGCGTGGTGCTGGTGGGCGGGCTCGGGGTCGGCTCCGAGATGGTCGCGGAGCGGCTGACCTCCATCACGCAGGTCTCCAGCGCCCCCGACCAGTCGGTGACCGACCGGTACACGATGTGGGCCGCCGCCGAGTCGATGTGGCGCGAGCGGCCGGCGGCGGGGGTGGGCCTCAAGGGGTTCCCCGCCCACCGGGACGGGCACTCCTCGCTGGGGCTGTCCTCCGGCAGCGACACCGCCGGCGCGGGGCAGGCGTACATCCGCCAGCCGCTGCTCTCCCCGCACAACATGTACCTGCTGATCCTCAGCGAGCAGGGGCTGATCGGACTGACCGCGCTGGTGGGCGGCTGGGCGGCGCTGCTGGTGGCGGGCCTGCGACGGCTCGCCGGCGGCGGGTCGGTGCGGGACTGCGGGCTCATCGCGGTCGGCCTGCTCGTGTGGCAGCTGACCGACTTCCTCTACGCGGACATCGGCGGGCCGTCCACCGTCCTGACCGGGGTGATCATCGGCCTGGCCGCCTGGTGGGCCCTGCCCCCGCGGGACCCCGCGGCCGGGCGCACCGGCCCCGCGGCCGGACCGCGCGCCGTTCCGGGTGCGGCCGGCCGGTGACGGACACCACGCCCTGGCGGCCCGCCTCCGGCCCTCCGGCCGGGGCGGGCCCCGCCCGTGTGCCGGGGATCCCGCACGGCGCCGCCGGGCCGGATCCGGTCCGCCCGCCGGGGGAGCCCGCCGGGGGAGCCGCGGCGGACCGCGGCCGCTGCCGGGACGTCCGCAGCGTGCGGGTCGCGGCCCGGACCGCGGCCGGCGCCGGGTCCGCGACCGGATCCGGCACCCCCTCCGGCACCCCCTCGGGCACCGCGTCCGGGGTGCCCGAGTCGCCCGCCGGGCCCGCCCGGTACGCGGGCGGCGCCGCCCCGGGGGTCCGCACGGCCCCCCGCCGGGCCGCCGCCGCGGGCCCCCGCCCGCCCGCCGCCCCGGGCGGCAACGCGCCCGCGCCGCTGGGGCGGTTCCTCGCCAAGGCCGCCGCCGTCACCGCGGGACTCACTGCCGCCGGGGCGGTGTTCGGGCTCGTGCGCGACCAGACCATCGCGCACCTCTTCGGCGCCGGGCACGACAGCGACGCCTTCCTGATCGCGTGGACCGTGCCGGAGATGGCCTCGACGCTCCTCATCGAGGACGCCATGGCCCTGCTGATGGTCCCCGCCTTCAGCCACGCCCTGGCCCGCCGGGCGGCCGGCCGCGCCGGGCTCACCCGCCAGGAGGCCCGCGCGCAGGACCCCGTACGGATGCTGGTGGCGGCGACCCTGCCGCGGCTGGCCGTGTTCCTCGCCGCCGTCGCCTCCGTGCTCATCGTGGCCGCGCCCCTCGTCGTCGCCGCCCTCGCGCCGGGCCTGCCCGATCCCGGGCTGGCCGTTCAGTGCACCCGGCTGACCGCGCTGACCGTGCTCTCCTTCGGCATCGCCGGCTACTTCAGCGCCGCACTGCGGGCGCACCGCTCCTTCGTGCCGCCGGCCGCGATCTACGTCTCGTACAACGTGGGCATCATCGGCACCATGCTCGCCCTGCACGCCCTGTGGGGGGTGCGGGCCGCGGCCGCCGGGGTCGCCGTCGGCGGGCTGCTGATGGTCCTCGTCCAACTGCCCGCCTTCATCCGGAACGTGGGCTTCGGACCGGCCCGGGCCAAGGGCGCCCCGCGCAGCCAGCGCGACCGCGACCGGCCCACCCTCATCGCCTTCGGCCTCATCGCCCCCGTGATCTTCTTCGCGGTCTTCCGGCAGTCCCAGGTCCTGGTGGAGCGGTTCCTCGCCGCCTCCCTGCCCTCCGGCGCCATCTCGCACCTGAACTACGCCCAGAAGGTGGCGCAGATGCCGATGGTGCTGTCCCTGATGATCTGCACCGTCACCTTTCCGGTCGTGGCCCAGGCCATGGCCGCCGGAGAGCGCGAGAAGGCCCGCCGCCGGGTGGAGCAGGACCTGGCGCTGGCCTCCCTCGCGGTCCTGATGGGCACCGCCCTCGTCATCGGCTACGCCCCGCAGATCATCCAGGTCCTCTTCGAACGCGGCGCCTTCACCCACCAGGACACCCTCGCCACCGCCTCCGTCATGCGGGTCTACGGACTCGGACTCCTCGGCCACTGCCTCGTCGGCGCGCTGTCCCGGCCCTTCTTCTCGACCGCCCGGCCCACCTGGTTCCCGGCGCTCGCGATGGGCGCCGGCCTCCTCGTCAACATCGTGGCCGGAGCCTTCGCCGTCGGCTGGTGGGGCACCTGGGGCATCGCCGCCGCCAACGCGGCCGGCATCACCACCACCGCCGTGCTGCTCCTCACCGGCCTCGGCTCCCGGATCGTCGCCATCCAGGTCCGCCGGGTCGCCGTCAGCATCGGCCGGCTCGCCGTCGCCGCCGCCGCCGCCTGCGGCACCGGCTGGATCGCCGGCCCGATGATCCCCGACCCCACGGTCAGCGCGGCGCTCGGCTGCCTGCTCGTCCCCGCCATGTTCGGGGCCACCGGCATGGCCATACGGGCGCTCGAAGTCACCGCCCTGCCCGGCCAGATCGCCCAGTTCTCCTCCCAGCTCACGCAGAGGTTCCGCAATGTCCGCTGACACCGACACGGCGCCCGCCGCCGTGGTGGTCCCCGCCCGACGGGCCGCTTCGCCGTGGGTCCTGATGTACCACTCGGTCGCCGAGTTCACCGACCCCGCCGAGGACCCGTACGGGATCACCGTCACCCCGCGCGCCCTGGAGGCCCAGCTGCTGTGGCTGCGCTCCCGGGGCCTGCGCGGCGTCTCCGTCGGTGAGCTGCTGCGCGCCCGGGCGGCCGGGCGCGGCGACGGGCTCGTCGGCCTCACCTTCGACGACGGGTACACCGACTTCCTGACCCGGGCCCTGCCGCTGCTGCGCCGCCACGACTTCACCTGCACCCTCTTCGTGCTGCCCGGACGGCTCGGCGTCGACAACGTGTGGGACCCGCTGGGCCCCCGCAAGTCCCTGCTCACCGCCGAGGGCATCCGCGAAGTCGCCGCCGCCGGACAGGAGATCGGCTCGCACGGGCTGCTCCACCAGGACCTCACCGCCGCCGCCGACGACGTGCTCCTGCAGGAGCTGCGGGGCAGCCGCGACCTGCTGCGCGAGCTGACCGGGACCCGGCCGGAGGGCTTCTGCTACCCGTACGGGCACCTCGACGCGCGGGTCGTCGACGCGACCCGGGCCGCCGGGTACGGCTACGCCTGCGCCATCGACCCGGGCCGCCTCGCGGGACCGCACGCGCTGCCCCGCACGCACGTCAGCCAGGCCGACGGCGGGGCGCGGCTGCGGGTCAAGCAGCTGCGCCACCAGGTGCGGGAGCTCCGGCGGGGGGTGCGCCGGTGAAGGGCGTGGGCAAGGACGTGCGGGAGGCCAGGGCGCTCCACATCATCACCGGGCTCGGAGTGGGCGGCGCCGAGCAGCAGCTGCGGCTGCTGCTGCGGCACATGCCCATGCCCTGCGACGTCCTGACGCTGACGAACCCCGGGCCGGTCGCCGAGGGGCTGCGCGCCGACGGGGTCCGCGTCGTCCACCTCGGGATGACGGGCAACCGGGACCTGGGCGCGCTGCCGCGGCTGGCGAAGTTCATCCGCCGCGGCCGGTACGACCTCGTGCACACGCACCTGTACCGGGCCTGCGTGTACGGGCGCCTCGCGGCCCGGCTCGCCGGGGTCCGCGCGACCGTGGCCACCGAGCACTCCCTCGGCGCGGGCGAGATCGAGGGCCGGGCGCTGTCGGGCGGCGTACGGGCGCTGTACCTGGCCAGCGAGCGCCTCGGCGCCGCGACCGTGGCGGTGTCGGACACCGTGGCCGCCCGGCTGGAGGGCTGGGGGGTGCCGGCCGCCCGGGTGCACGTCGTGCCCAACGGCATCGAGGCCGTCCGCTTCCGCTTCGACGAGGGCGTACGGCGCTCCACCCGGGCCCGCACCGGGCTGCCGGAACGGGCCTTCGTGGTCGGCGGCGTCGGCCGGCTGGTGCCGGGCAAGCGGTTCGACGTCCTGGTCAGGGCCGTCGCGGCGCTGCCCGGCGCACACCTGCTGCTGGCCGGCGACGGCCCGGAGCGGGCCGCGCTGCGACGGCTGGCCGCCGAACTCGGCGCGCAGGGCCGCATCCACCTGCTGGGGGAGCGGGACCCGCTCGGCGACAGCGCCGACGGCCGCACCCCGGGCATCCCGGCGCTGCTGGCCGCCATGGACGTCTTCGTCTCCCCGTCCCGGGAGGAGGCGTTCGGCCTGGCGGTGGTGGAGGCGCTGGCCGCCGGACTGCCGGTGCTGCACGTGACCTGCCCGGCCATCGACGACCTGCCGGCCGCCCAGGCGCCCGGCGCCCGGCGCATCGGCCCCGGCACGGAGGAGCTGGTCGCCGCCCTGCGGGGCCACATGGAGGCGGGGGCCCGACGGCTGCCGCCGCCGCCCGTGGTCCGCCGCTACGACATCGCCCGCAGCGCGGAGCAGCTCCTGGGCGTCTACGCCCTCGCGCTGGCCGGACCGGCGGACCGGGCCCGGACGGTACCGGCCGCCGCCTCCCCGCGGCCGGGCCGGACGCCCGCGGCCGCACCGGCCCCGGGCCCTGCCCCGGCGCCCGCTCCGCAGCTCCCGGCGGAGCCGGGCCCGGCCCGCCCCCGCTCGGGACGGGACGGGGCCGGCGCGCCCGGGCCCGGCTGATCCGCACCCACCCGGCCGGGGCAACGGCCGGGACCCGACAACGCCCCTCCCCTCCCAGGAAGCGAGCACGCCCATGGCCGACACCGCCGACCAGAAGAAGTCCGACCACCGCTCGGAGAAGAAGAAGGGCGCCCGGCGCAGGCCCGGGCCGCCGCCCGCGTGGTGGCCGCTGCCCGTCTGCGCCCTGCTCGGGCTGGCCGCGGGCGGTGCGTACGGGGTGCTCAAGGCCCCCGAGTACGCCGCCACCAGCTACGTCGTCGCCGTCCCCGACGACACCACCGAGCCGGCCACCGCGCTGGGCTTCGCCCAGGCGTACGCCCGCATCGCCACCAGCAGTTCCACCCTCGCGTACGCTCAGCCGCGCGCGGGCATCACCGTCCAGCGGCTGCGGACCCAGGTGCGGGCGGAGACCTCCCCCGAGTCCCCGATGATCGCCATCACCGGGACCTCCAAGAGCCCCGCCGAGGCCGCCGACATCGCCAACGCCGTCGCGGACGCGCTGTCGCTGAGCAGCAATCAGGCCGCGAAGAACACCGGCGTCCAGCTGCTGCTGTTCAACCAGGCCGTGGCCCCCGCCGACCCGGCCTCCCCGTCCGCCCCGATCAGCGGCGCCGTCGGGATGTGCGCGGGCGGCCTGCTGGGCGGACTGTGGCTGCTGGCCCGGCCGGCGCGCGGACGGCGCCGGGACCAGGCCGCCGTCGCCGCGGGCGCGCCCGCGGTCGAGGAGTACGCCACGCTCCCGGCCCAGGGCGACCACGCCGAGACCAAGGAGAAGGAGTCCGTGCGATGAGTCCGGGCTCCGCCGGGGCCCTGGCGGTCACGCTGTGCCGCGATCCCCGGCAGTTCGCCGCGCTGGAGGAGCCGTGGAACCGGCTCGTCCGCGGCTGCCCCACCGCCACCCCCTTCCAGAGCCACGCCTGGCTGCACTCCTGGTGGCTGTCGTACGGGAAGGAGGGGCGGCTGCGGATCGTGCTCGTGCGGCGCGACGGGGAACTGGTCGGCGCGGCCGCGCTGATGCTCGTCCACCGGCCGCTGCCGCTGCTGGTGCCGCTCGGCGGCAACATCACCGACTACTTCGACGTGCTGGTGGCCGCCGAGCACGCCGGCCAGGTCGTCCCGGCGCTGGCCCGCGGGCTGCACCGGGCCGCCCGGAGCGCGGTGGTCGACCTGCGCGAGGTCCGTCCGGGGGCCGCCGCGGAAGGCGTGTACGACCACTGGGCCGGGGCCCGCAGCAAGCTCACCGACTCCACCTGCATGGAGCTGCCGACGCTCCCCTTCGACGAGCTCGTCAAGCGGATGCCGGCCTCCGGCGGCCAGCGGGTGCGGGCCAAGCTCCGCAAGACCGACGCGGCCGGGATCGAGGAGCACGAGGTCACCGAGCAGGAGGTGCCGCGCGCCGTACGGACCCTGCTGCGGCTGCACGAGAAGCAGTGGCGCGGCCGCGGGGTGACCCCCGAGCACCTGAGGCCCCGGTTCGCCGAGCACCTGACCCGGGCCACCCGGCGGATGGTGCGGGCCGGGGAGGGCCGGCTGACGGAGTTCCGCCTGGACGGCGAGGTGGTGGCGGCCAACGTCACGCTGCTGTCGGCCGGCCTGAGCGGCGGCTACCTGTACGGAGCCGACCCGGACCTGCGCACGCGCAAGGTGGACGTGGCGTCGCTGCTGCTGCGCCACGAGACCGGCCGGGCGCTGGCCGACGGCCGCCCGGTGGTGAGCTTCCTGCGCGGCAACGAGCCGTACAAGAACCACTGGCGGCCCGAGACGGTCGTGAACCAGCGGTTCCTGCTGGCCACGACCGCGCTCGCGCCCCTGCTGCGACTGCACGAGTCGCAGCTGGCGGGGCGCGGGCGGGCGGTGGACGCGCTGCGGGAGGCGTTGCCGGCCGCCAGGGACTGGCGGGCGCGGCTCAACGACCTGCGGGTGCGATGACCCGGCTAGAAGGGCCAGAAGCGGGAGTCGTGGTTCCAGTCGACCTGGACGCAGAACGACTGCTTGCCGACGAGCTTGGAGAGCCACTCGCCGAAGTTGAGCGGCACGCACCACTGCTTGCTGTTGGCCGGCGGCTTCGGCGGCTGGGGCTTGGGCGTCACGGGCACGGGCGTGGGGACGAGCGGGCTCGGCGCCGCGGGCGAGGGCGCCGGGCTCGCGGGCGACGGGACCGCCGGCGAGGGGACCGCCGGCGACGGGACTGCCGGCGACGGGACGGGTTCGGGCCCGGGGACCTCGGGCGTGGGGACGACCGGGCTCGGGGCGGCCGGCGACGGCACCTCGGGCGTCGGGACCTCCGGCGTGGGGATCTCCGGCGTGGGGACGAGCGGGCTCGGCGCGACGGGGCTCGGCACCTCCGGGCCCGGCACCTGCGGCGACGGGACGAGGGGGCTCGGGGCGGCCGGCGACGGGACCTCGGGCGTCGGGACCTCGGGCGTGGGGATCTGGGGGGTCGGCACCTGAGGGGTCGGCACCTCGGGCGTCGGGACCTGCGGCGTCGGGACCTGCGGCGTGGGGATCTGGGGGGTCGGCACGACCGGCGTGGGAACCACGGGCGTCGGGACCACCGGGGTCGGGACCACGGGCGTCGGGACCACCGGGGTCGGGATCACCGGGCCCGGCTTCTCGGGCGTCAGCGCGTCGCGGAAGGCCTTCGCCGAGTCGGGGTTCTGCTTGCACTGCCACACGCCGTGCGGGCAGTAGTCGGTGATGGTGTGGTAGAGCGGCTTGTGCTGCTCGATCCACTTCAGCATGCGCCGCACGTACTCCGGATTGTCGCCGTGGCGGAACAGCCCCCACTCCGGGTAGGAGATCTGCTTCCCGTGTGCCTTCGCGAAGTCGACGTGCTGCTGGAGCCCGTACGGCTGGGTGATCTGGTCGTCGAACGTCCGGCCGGGAGCCTGGTCGTACGAATCCATCCCGATGATGTCGACCACGTCGTCACCGGGGTAGCACTTGGTCCAGCCGATCGCGTCCGTACCCCGGTTCGGGGCGAAATCGAACTTGAACTTCTGTCCGGGCACCGACCGCATCGTGGTGACGACGCGCTTCCAGTACGTCTTCCAGCCCTCCGGGTCCGGCCCGCAGCGGTGGGTGTAGGTGGTGCCGTTCATCTCCCAGCCGAGCACGATCACCGTGTCGGGGACGTCCAGCGCCACCAGCTTCTCGGCGAGCCTGCGGAAGTGGCGGTCGTACTGGCCCTCCGCGCCCGCGCGGATCAGCTGGGCCACCTGGTAGTCGGGCACCCGTTCCTCGTTCCGTGCCTGCATGGGCACGTTGAGGACGAACATCCGCCTGTCGTCGGCCAGCCGCCAGGCGGCCCAGTTCGCGAGGAACGAGACGTTCCCCTCGATGCCCGCCCACTGGTCGCCGGGGAGATAGGTGTGTCCCACCCGGATCTCCCTGCCGCCCAGCCAGCGCGACAGGAGCGGGATGCGGGCCACTCCGGGCGGTCCGTAGTCGAGATAGGCGCCCATGGCGATGTCGGAGCTCTTGGGCCGGTCCTCCTCGGGCGCCGCGAGCGCGGCCCCCGTCGCAAGCAGTCCGGCCGTGACCGTACCGATGCAGGTGCTCGCCAGTCGGCGGCGTGGTCTGGGCATGGCGTCTCCCGAGCTTTCCTGAATCGGTGTGCTTACCAAAGACGTTAGACATCAGATCTGACGAATGGCCTGTTCGGTGATCGCCGCATAGGCCATTCGCAGGTGCGCACCACCCCCGCTTGGTCCGACTAGGTGAAAGACACCGTTTCCATGCACGCGTTCACCAACCATGTGCCCGCCGTCCTGCTCAGACTCGATCGCAATCCGTTCCACCACGGAACCCTCGGCGCCGTCAGATCCCTTGGCCGCAAGGGCGTGGAGGTCCATGCCGTCGTCGAGGCCGGGGGAGGCCCCGTGGGGCGTTCGCGGTACCTGCGCGCCGCGCACGCGGGACCTGACGGAGGGTTGGATCCGGAGGCGCCCGAGCCGCTGCTGGAGTGCCTGACCGGGGTGTCCGAGCGGATCGGGCGGCCCGCCGTGCTCATCGCCATGGACGACCTGAGCGCCATCGCCGTGTCCCGCGTCGCGCCCGGGCTGACGGACCGATTCCGGATTCCCCATCAGCCCGACAACCTGCCCGCCCGGGTGGCCGACAAGGCGGAACTGTCCCGGCTCTGTGCCCGGTGGGACGTCCCGCACCCGGAGACGGTGATCCCGGCGAGCGGGGCGGAGGCGGCGGAGGCCGCGTGGAGCCTGGGGCTGCCGGTGATCGCCAAGTGGAGCCGGCCGTGGCTGCTGCCCGCGGGGGCCGGGGGCCTGCGCAGCACCCTGCTCGTGCACACCGTCGCCGAGGCGCGCCGGCTCTACGAGCGCTCCGCCGAGGCCGGAAGCCGGCTGCTGCTCCAGCGGTTCCTGCCGGCCGGGCCGGACACCGACTGGTTCTTCCACGGGGCCTTCGCCCGCGGCGGGCGCCCGCTGCTGGCCGGGTCGGGCCGCAAGGAGCTTTCCTGGCCGGTGCGGACGGGCCTGACGGCGGTGGGCCGCTGGCTGCCGGACCCGGCGGTGGAGGAGGCCGGGCTGAAGCTCGCCGAACGCCTCGGCTACCAGGGGATCCTGGACCTGGACTTCCGGCGGGACGAGCGCGGCACCTTCCGGCTCGTGGACTTCAACCCCCGGCCGGGGGCGCAGTTCCGGCTGTTCACGGACGCGTCCGGGCTGGACGTCGTCCAGGCGATGTACCTGGACCTGACGGGCCAGCGGGTTCCGGAGCCCTCGGGCGGTCCGGGCCGCGTGTTCGTCGCCGAGAACTACGCGCTGCTCGCGGCGCTGCGCGGCGGTTCGCTGCCGCGCCGCCTCCCGGCGGGCCAGGCGGCCCCGAAGCCCCCCGCGGCCCCGAAGCACCCCGCCCCCGCGAAGCGCGCCGGGGCCGCCCCGGGCGGGTCTCCCGTACCGCCCGTCCCGCCCGCGGTGGGGGCCGGGGCGGTCCCCGGGCGGCGGGCCGGACCCGTGGTGGCCGGGCCGCGGTCCGCGCCCGGTGCGGCGGCTGCGACTCCGGCCCAGGCCCAGGCCCCGGCCCCGGCGGCGACCGGTACGCCGGGGGCCGCGGGCGCCGCAGGACGCGGGCCCCTGCGGGCGCTGCCCCCGGGGGAGCGGGGGCGGGTGGAGGCGGCCTGGTTCGCGTCCGACGACCTGCGGCCGTTCCTGGCCATGCTGGCCGCCTTCCTCGGCCGGGGCGCCGACAAGGGCGTGCGCGTCCTGCGCGGCGTGCCCGCCCACGGCCGCCGGACCGCCCGCGCGGTGGTCCGCGCCCCCCGCCAGCGCGGCCGCGACCGGCCGGACGCCGCGGGCGGCGCCGCGGCCTCCCGGCCGGCCCCGCCGGAGGCCCCGGCCGAGCCGGACGAGCTGGTGACCCGTTGACCGTGGAGAGGGAAGGACGGCCGTGACGCGGATGGACGATCTCGTGGTGGTCGGCGCGGGCCCGTACGGGCTGTCGATCGCCGCGCACGCGGCGGGCGCCGGGCTCGGCGTGCGCGTGCTCGGGCGGCCCATGGCCTCCTGGCGCGACCACATGCCCGACGGCATGTACCTGAAGTCGGAGCCCTGGTCCTCCAACCTGTCCGCACCGGACGGGCGGCACACCCTCGGCGACTACTGCGCGACGCGCGGAACGGTCGCGGAGCACGGCACTCCGCTGCCGATCGGCACGTTCAGCGCGTACGGGATGTGGTTCGCCCGCCACGCCGTGCCCGAGGTGGAGGAGGTGACCGTCACGGAAGTGACCCCGTCCGGCGGTGCCTTCCGCGTCCACACGGCCGAGGGGCCGCCGCTCCTGACCCGTACGGTCGCCCTCGCGGTCGGGGTGATGCCCTTCGTCCACCACCCCCGGGCGCTGCGGGACCTGCCTCCCGCGCACTACTCGCACAGCAGCGGCCACCGGGACCTGTCCCGCTTCGCCGGGAGCGAGGTCGCCGTGCTCGGCGCCGGACAGGCGGCCCTGGAGACCGCCGCCCTGCTGGCCGAGCAGGGCGCCCGGCCGTGCCTGGTGGCCCGGCGGGACCGGCTGAACTGGAACACGGTGCCACAGCCCCTGAGCCGGCCCGCGCTGCGCGCCCTGCGGGCCCCGCACAGCGGGCTCGGCACCGGCTGGCGCAGCTGGGCGTGGTCGGAGCTGCCCTGGGCGGTGCACCGGCTGCCCGCCGCGACCCGGGAGCGGATCGCGGCCACCGCCCTGGGCCCGGCGGGCGCCTGGTGGCTGCGGGACCGGTTCGAGCGGCGCGTACCGGCCCTTCTCGGGCACCGGCTGCACCGGGCGTCCGCGGTGGGCGACCGCACCCGCCTGGAGCTGACCTCCCCGTCCGGGGAGCCGCTGGTGCTGGACGCCGCACACGTCATCGCGGCCACCGGGTTCACCCCTGACCTGGACCGGCTCGGCCTGCTCGACGCGGGGCTGCGGGACGCGCTGGAGACGGTGGGGCAGAGCCGTACGCCGGAGCTGAGCGCCGGATTCGAGTCCTCGTGGCCCGGACTCTTCTTCGCGGGGCTGCTGACGGCTCCCTCATTCGGCCCTTCCATGCGATTCGTGCACGGTGCGGGCTTCACGGCGGGGAGACTGGTGGGAGGAGTCCGCAGGCGCCTCGGTGCCGGGGGTCCGCTGCCGGGCTCCACCGGCGCCGCACGGACCGACCGCGCCACGGCCGGGCATCCGAAGACGTACCTGCGGTGAGAGCCGCGTGAGAGGGGTCCGCGATGAGCGGGGAGCGAGCACAGGGCAGAGGCTGGGTACGGATCCCCGCCAGCCGCGGCGAACAGCCCGCGGTCCGGAACGCCGGGTACGACCGCCCCGCCCGCGCCGCCGGGTACGACCGTCCCGCGTACCCGGCGCCCGCCCACCCCGCCCAGCCGCCGATCTACCTGTCGCTCGTCACGCGCTGGCGGGAGGCCGGACGGACCCTTCCGGGGCATCCTGACGAGGAGTGGGAGCGGCTGATCTCCCAGCCGTACTGGCCGGGCCGTTAGGTGGTGTGAGTCTCTTGGCAGCGGCGGAGCGAGACAGCGCCGGGCGGCGCCGGCCGTCCCCCCTGACCGGACCGGGCGAGCGGCTCGCGCTGAACGGCATGGGCAGCTTCGAGTGGGACCTCGGCGACGGGACCCTGGCGCTGGACGAGGCCGGGATGACCGTCTTCGACCTGGAGCCCGCCGAGTTCGACGGCACGCCGGAAGGGCTCGGGGTGCGGATCCCGCCCGAGGACGGCGCCCGGCTGGGCGAGACGGTGGTGGCCGCCCTGGACAGCGGCGCCGAGACGTACGGGGCGTACTTCACGGTGCAGCGCCGGGACGGCCGCGACCAGTGGACGCACACCCAGGGCCGGGTGCTGCGGGACGCGGACGGGCGGGCCCACCGGATCGTGGGCATCGTCCGCGACGCCACGGCCGAACTGGCCCAGGCGACGCAGCTGCGCAAGCTGGAGTCGGCCCGCGCCCAGCAGTCGACGATCGTGCAGCGGACCACGGACGCCCTGTCGCGGGCGGTGACGGTCGACGACGTGACGGCCGCGCTGACCGGGGCCGGCGCGCTGGAACGGCTCGGCGCGGACGGGCTGGCCCTGGGCCTCGTCGAGGGCGGCACGATGAAGATGATCGCGATGAGCGGGGAGTCCCTGGAGATCCTCGACGAGCGCAGCACGACCCGGCTGGACGGCTCGCTGCCGCTGTCGCAGACGGTCCTCACCCGCCGGGCGCGCTTCGTCACCTCGCTCGCCGCGCTCGGCGAGGAGTTCCCGCTGCTGCGGGACTACCTCGGCCGGATCCGGTACGACGCCGCCGCCTACCTGCCGCTGATCGCACAGGCCCGGGCCATCGGCGGGCTGGTGCTCTTCTACCGCCGGCGCACCGAGTTCAGCCCGGAGGAGCGCAACCTGTGCCTGGGCCTGGCCGGCATCGTGGCCCAGTCGCTCCAGCGGGCGCTCCTGTTCGACCAGGAGCGGGAGTTCGCCACCGGCCTCCAGGCGGCGATGCTGCCGCGCCGGATCCCCGAGATCACGGGCGGGGAGATCGCGGTGCGCTACCACGCCGCGTGGAGCGGGCGGGAGGTCGGCGGGGACTGGTACGACGTGATCTCCCTGCCCCGCGACCGGGTCGGCATCGTGGTCGGCGACGTACAGGGCCACGACACGCACGCGGCCGCCATCATGGGTCAGCTCCGGATCGCGCTGCGGGCGTACGCGGGGGAGGGCCACCCGCCGTCCACGGTGCTGGCGCGGGCCTCGCGGTTCCTGGCCGAACTGGACACCGAGCGCTTCGCGACCTGCATGTACGCGCAGGTGGACCTGGAGTCCGGAGGCGTACGGGCGGTCCGCGCCGGCCACCTCGGCCCGCTGATCCGCCACACGGACGGGCGCACGGGCTGGCCCAACGTGCGCGGCGGTCTGCCGCTGGGCCTGGCCACGCACTTCGCACAGGAGGAGTTCCCCGAGACGCGGCTCGACCTCGTCCCCGGGGAGACGCTGGTGCTCTGCACGGACGGCCTGGTGGAGGAGCCCGGCACCACCATCACCCAGGGCATGGAGTCCCTCGCGCACGCCGTGCGCAGCGGCCCGCAGGAGGCCGGGGCCCTCGCCGACCACCTCCTGGACCGGCTGTGGGAGCGCTGGGGCTCCGGGGACGACGTGGCCCTGCTGGTGCTGCGCCGGGCCCCCGACCCGGGCACGCACCGGGCGCCGCGCATCCACCAGTACATCCACCAGGCCGACCCCGAGGGGCTCTCCGAGGCCCGCTACGCCCTGCGGCAGGCGCTGCGCGACTGGGGCGTGCCCGAGCTCGCCGACGACGTCGAGCTGGCGGCCGGGGAACTGCTGGTCAACGCGCTGCTTCACACGGACGGCGGAGCGGTGCTGACCATGGAGGTGCTGCCGGAGCCGGTGCGCCGGATCCGGCTGTGGGTCAAGGACCGCTCCAGCGTGTGGCCCCGCCGGCGCACCCCCGGTGAGGCCGCCACGACGGGCCGCGGTCTGCTGCTGGTGGATGCGCTGGCGACGCACTGGGGCGTGGAGTCCCGGGGCGACGGCAAGGCGGTCTGGTGCGAGTTCGACGCCGGGGGAAGCCCCCGGAGCGCGGGGTGACCGTGCGCTCACGCCGAGTTGTGGGGCGCCCGGGGGCGGGTGATGATGCGGTCATGGAACGGAAGTCTTCGAGTGGGACCGTGCCGTGCGCAGGCTGAGCAAGGGAGCCGCGACGGGAATCCTGGCGCTGCTCCTGCTGGCGGCCGGGGTGCCGACGGTCGTGGACTGGACGACGGGGCGCCCGCACGCGGACCCCGGATGCCAGTCGACCGCGTTCATGTCGATGACGGGCGTCGCGCCCGAGTGCCGGTAGCGGCGGCCACCGGTCCCGCGCGCGGGCCCGTTCCGGTCAGCGGTGCGCGTGGAGTTCGATGTCCCGGCGGTCCTCCGCGACGGTGCTGAGCCGCGTCGGGAGCAGCCCGCCCGAGCGGCCGATCTCCTGGAGGCGGACCTCGGCGCCGGCCCGGCCCGGGTGGACGTCGGGCGTCAGGCGCAGCGTGCCCGTGGCCTCCCAGCGGTGCACCTGGCCGTCGCAGTCGGCCTCGCCGCCGCCGAAGCCCAGCTTCGTGCCCTCCTGGACGAGGGTGGCCGCGATCTGAACCGTCCCCATGGGTGACGGCGGGGTGCAGCGGTAGGTGCCGGAAAGAGTGACGGTGCCCTGTTCTCCGATCTGCGCATCGCGCTGTACGGAAATCTCATTACCGTTGTGGGCCGCGCTCGCGGTGGCGGTGAGAACGGTGGCGGCGGCCAGTGCGGAAAGGCCCGCCAGAGCCAGGCGGGGTCCGGAAACGCGCATGAATTCCTCCAGGGTGACGCGGGTGTGGACGGGGTGCGGATTCGGTCGGCGGGAATCCGCCGGAACGCATTGTGCTGGCATATGGGCGGCAGCGGGCTCCCCACACTCGTGTCGGTGTGTGCAATTGCCCGCTCGGGCGCGTGAGACTGACCGAAATACATCCCCGAAGGGATTCCGCATGCGCCAGTCCGCCGTCCCCGCCCCGCTCCTCGCCGCCGCCCTGCTCCCGCTCCTCCTGTTCGGTGCCACGGCCTGCCAGCGCGCCCCCGAGGGCGCCGCGCTCGCGCCCGCCGCTGCGCCCGCCGTCCCGGTGGACGACGGGGCGCCGGGTGCGGGGGCCGCCCCGGGGGCCGAGGGGGAACCCGGGCGGCCCGCCGTGAAGGACGCCCGTGTGGGTGACTCCGTACGGGTGCGGGGGCAGCAGGTCGGCCGCCACCTGGAGGCGGTGCTGAACGCGTACGTGGACCCGGCGGTCAGCGTGGAGAAGAACTTCGCGCCGCCCGCCGGCAAGCGCTGGGTGGCGGCCTCGATGTCGTTCGTCAACGTGGGCGGGGACTCGTACGGGGCCCTCGGACGCATGTGGGCGCACGACAGCGCGGGGCAGCGCCACGCGGTGGTGCCCACCGGCGAGCTGACGACCGGCAAACCGCTCGTCTTCGATTCCCTCGCGGTCGGTGAGCGGGCCGAGGGGTGGGTGGTGTTCGAAATCCCGGAAAACGCCTCCATCGCGCGCCTCCAGTACCAGGACGCGAACACGCAGGCGAATTCCGGAGGGGGTTTCTGGGAGGTCTAGCCCGCCCGGGTGAAAGGCCGTGAAAGGGCCGGGCGCCGGGCCACTAGGGTGCGCGCATGACTTCTACTCAAGCCGAGATCGACCGGTCCCACCTCGGCACCCTTTCGGTGCTCGCCTGGATCGGCGACCCCTCCGACGGGCACGACATCCCGTACCTCCTCGCCTACACGCTCGGCGACGGCCCCGAGGGCCGGGAGGCCGGGGAGACGGCCGCGCGCGGGCTGCTGGAGGAGATCGGCCTGCCCATCGGCGACGTGGTCATGGACGGGACCCGCAGCCCGCGCACCTTCGCGGTCCAGATCGTGCTGATGGCCGGCAATCAGGTCACGCTGACCCTTCCGGGGCTGAACGCGACCTGCACCGCCCCCGACGAGTGGGTCGCGGCGGCCAACGAGAGCGGGCAGGCCTACTTCCTCTTCGCCACGCGCGCCTGGCCCGAGGCGGTCCCGGGACGCCCGGTGACCGCGGAGATCCTGCAGGCCTTCGCGGGCGACGAGGAAGTGCTCACCAGCAGCGCCCACTGCGTCATCGCGGTGCAGACCCTCCAGGTCTGACACCCGCGCCCTCCAGGTCTGACACCCGCGACGGGCCGCCGACCGCCGGCCGCCGGGCCCCCAGCCTGCCCGGTGGCCGGCCCCGGCCGGGGATCCCGCGGCCGGGGCCCCGGAATCAGGGCCGTTCGAAGGCGAACCTGAGCGAGCGGACCCGGTTGTCGAAGTTCGACCCCGCCAGGTCGGGCAGGCCGACCGCGCGCAGCCCGACCGGCCGGGTCAGCAGCTCGCGGAAGAGCGCCCGCATCTCCACCCGCGCCAGGTGCGCGCCCAGGCAGAAGTGCGGGCCGCCGCCGCCGAAGCCCAGGTGCGGATTGGGCGAGCGGGTGATGTCGAAGGCGTCCGGGTCCGGGAAGACGGCCTCGTCGCGGTTGGCGGAGGCGTAGTACAGGACCACCTTGTCCCCCGGGCTGAACAGGTGCCCGTCCATGGTGTGTTCGGCGACGACCGTCCTGCGGAACTGGATGATCGGCGTCGAGTGGCGGATCATCTCGTCCACCGCGCCGTCCGCGTGCGCCTCGAAGTCCGAGAGCAGCAGGTCCCGTTGGGCCGGATGGTCGGTCAGCAGGGTCAGCCCGTGGGTGATCGCGTTGCGGGTGGTCTCCACCCCGGCGACCATCAGGAGCGAGAAGAACGCGCCGAGTTGGCGGGCACCGAGCGCCTGGCCGTCGACGTTCGCGCGGACCAGGGCCGAGATCAGGTCGTCGGTGGGGTTCTTGCGCCGCTCGCGGCCGATGCCCGCCACCATCCGCTGCATCCGGGCCAGCGCCCGCAGGCCGCGCCCCGGCATCCGCAGCCGGGCCGCCAGGCCCCGTTCCACGCCGATGTGCTCGGAGGCGTGGTTGACGCGGTCGGCGATCTCGGCGCGGTGGCGCTCCGGGATGCCCATCATGTTGCAGATGACCTCCAGGGGAAGCCGGGAGGCCACCGCCGACACGAACTCGTCCGGGCGTTCGTCGAGCACGTCGTCCACGATCCGGGCCGCCACCGCGTGGATGTCCTCCTCGGCGGCCGCCAGCAGGCGGGGCGTGAAGGCCCGTTGGACGATCTTGCGGAGCTGCGCGTGGTCGGGGCCGTCCAGGTTGACCATCGAGTCACCGAACAGCGCGCGCACCCACCGGGCCGGTTCGGGGGTGGTCACCCCGGGGGCGCTCGCGAACACCTTGGGCAGGCGGCTGGCCTCCTGCACCTGGGCGTGCCGTACGAGGGCCCAGTGCCCGGGCCCGGTCCCCTCGGGGACGAACACGGGGGCGCCGAGGGCGCGGAGGCGGGCGAAGGCCGCCAGCCGGTGTTCCGGCGGGAGCTGCCAGAAGCCGGGTTCGGCCAGTTCCCCTCCGGGACCGGGTCCCGTTCCGGTGCCGTGCCGCTGAGCCGGGAGTGTCATGGCCGTGCCTCTTCCTGTCGCGCCGTTGTGCCGCGCTGGAGAACGGTCGCGGCGGCGCGGGGGTGACGGCCCGGCGCGGAGCCGTTGCCGGGGCCCCGCCGGAGCGGGGGGCCGGGGCCGCCCGCCGCCGGGGCGTCAGAGCACGACGTGGTCGGGGCGGGTGTCCCGACCGGCCAGGGTCAGGCCGATGGCGATCGTCGCCGTCGCGGCGAGGCCCGCGTACAGGACGGCGTACGGGCCGGCCCAGGTGCAGGCCAGGATCACGAGGGCGGAGAGCGGCAGGGTCAGCTGCTCGGCGACACCGCGCTTGAAGTAGCGCGAGTGCAGCAGCCACACCATCAGCAGGAACAGCGCGGACGGGATGGTGACGGCGGCGTTCGCCGCGACCTGCGAGATGTGCGCCTTGCCGACCGCGTGCTCGACCGCGACCTCGATGCCCGCCCCGATCGCCGCCCCCGAGGCGAAGATCAGCAGATGGCCGTAGCCCCACGGGATCGCCTCGCGGTTGGAGGTCAGCCGCCGGTGCATGGGGACGGCGAAGTAGATCCACCACGCGGCGAAGACGATCAGCAGGCCGCCGGCCGCGATGGGCAGCAGCTCGCCCAGGGCCTCGTGCTCGTCCAGCGCCGACTTCACGGCGACCGTGCTCGCGGCGATCGTCTCGCCCAGCACGATGATGGTGAACAGGCCGTACCGCTCCACGATGTGGTGCGCGTGCCACGGCGTCCGGTGCCCGCGCTCGGCCACCACCGGGACCAGCAGCTCGGCCGCGGCCACCACCAGGAACAGCCACCGCTTCAGGTCGCCGGGGGCGAACAGCAGCGCCACCCAGCCCGCCTGGCAGACCACCAGTCCCGCGGCGTACGTCAGGGCCGCCCTGCGGGCCGGGCCGCTCTCCCCGGCCGCGGCCCGCAGCCACTGGGCGGTCAGCGCCACGCGCATGATCAGGTAGCCGATGACGGCCACCGTCCAGTCGTTGTCGTCGGAGGCCCGGGTGACGCCCGCCGCGTAGACGAGGACGCCCGCGATCTGGACCAGCGTCGCGATCCGGTACGGGACGTCGTCGCAGTCGTAGGCGGAGGCGAACCACGTGAAGTTCATCCACGCCCACCACACGCCGAAGAAGACGAAGAAGTAGCCGATCACCCCGGTCAGCGGGTGCCCCTCGGCCACCGCGTGCACCAGCCGGGCACCGCACTGGGCGATCGCGACGACGAAGCACAGGTCGAAGAACAGCTCCAGCGGGGTCGCCGCGCGGTGCGCCTCGTCGGGGCTGCGGGCGATCATGGGTGAGTAGGCCATACCGGCCAGCAGACCAGGAACGCCGCCTTCAGCAGGCCAGGCGCGCGGCCCGGACCGCTCCGGTGCCCCGCGCGGAGGCCTCGTACCGCGCCAGCACCAGCCGGGCCACGCGCGGATGGTCGGCCAGCGGCTGCGACACCGTCCACGCGCCGCAGCCCGCCAGCGCGTCCGTGAACCGGCCCGGGGCCAGCAGGTGCGCCGCCACGGCGATCCGCCGGTGCCCGGCCGCCCGGAGCGCGGCCAGCGCCTCGGGCACGGTCGGACCCGCCGACGTCAGGTACGCGGGTACCACCGGGACGGGGTCCGGACCGCCGTCGTCCGCCAGCAGCGCGGCGAGCCCGGCGGCGCAGAGCTCCGTACCCCGGGTGCCGCCGGGGCGGGAGGAGCCCGCGCCGGCCACGACCACGGCGTCGGCGCGGGCGTACGGGCCGCGGCGGCGCTCCGCCTCGCGCAGCCGGCCGTACAGGGCGAGCGCGACGTCCCGCTCCCCGCCGAGCCCCTCGGTCAGCACGCAGCCGGTGCCGGCCAGGACCGCCGGGACGTCCACGCGGCGGTGGTAGCCGTCGCCGAGCAGCAGCGGGACGACCACGGAGCGCGGACGGGTCCGGACGACGTCCGCGAGGGACGGCGATCGGACGTCGAGGTGGCCGACGACCGGCCGGACGCCGCTCAGCGCCTCGACGGCGCCGGTCAGCCGCCGGAAGACCCCGGCGGCGGCCGGGGACGCGCTGCCGTGCACGGCCAGTACGAGCATCTGGTGCCTCCGTGGACCTGCCGGGACCCCCTCGCTCCACCGGGCGGTGGACCCTGTCCACGCTAGGCGCGCGGCGGGCCGCGGGGAGCCTGCCCAAGGGCCCCCGCCGCGGGTCGCAGGTCCCGCGCGGGACGGGCCGGTGTCCCCGGGGTGAGGGGCCCTTTTCGGGCGCCGCGGGCCGGGGCGCGGACCTACGGTCGAGCAGGGGGACATCCGTCCACACACCAGGCACACGGAGTGAGACCCATGGCGCAGACGCTGGTTGTCATCGGCCACGGCATGGTGGGGCACCGCCTGCTGGAGGCGCTCGCCGAACGCGACGCGCTCGCCGGCCCGGCCCGCCCGGGGGACACCGGCTGGCGGGTGACCGTCCTCGCCGAGGAGGAGCGCCCCGCCTACGACCGGGTCCACCTGTCCGCCGCGTTCACCGGCTCCACCGGCGAAGACCTCTCGCTCGTCGCCCCCGGCTTCCTGGAGCGGCACGGGATCGACCTGCGCCTCGGCGACCCGGCCGAGCGGATCGACACCGCCGCCCGTACGGTCACCAGCCGCTCGGGCGCCGTCATCGGCTACGACGCCCTGGTCCTGGCAACCGGCTCCTACCCCTTCGTGCCGCCGATCGAGGGCGCCGGCGCCGAGGGCTGCTTCACGTACCGCACGCTCGACGACGTCGCGGCGCTCACCGCCCGCGCGGCGGACGCCCGCACCGGCGTGGTCGTCGGCGGCGGACTGCTCGGGCTGGAGGCGGCGGGCGCGCTGCGGACCCTCGGCCTGACCACGCACGTCGTGGAGTTCGCGCCCCGCCTGATGCCCCTCCAGGTGGACGACGGGGGCGCGGCCGCGCTGCGCGCCACCATCGAGTCCATGGGCGTCGCCGTGCACACGGGCGTCGGCGCGGCCGCCGTCGCCACCGACGGCGACGGCAGGGCCGTCAGCCTGCGGCTGACCGACGGCCAGGACATCAGCGCGGACGTGGTGGTCTTCTCCGCGGGCGTGCGCCCCCGCGACCGCCTCGCGCGCGAGTGCGGGCTGACCGTCGGGGACCGCGGCGGGGTGGTCGTGGACGCGCACTGCCGCACCGGCGACCCGTACGTCTACGCGATCGGCGAGTGCGCGCAGACCGCCGACGGCACGGTGTACGGGCTGGTCGCGCCGGGCTACCAGATGGCCGAGACGGTCGCCGAGGCGCTGGCCGGGGCCGGCGAGCTGACCTTCACCGGGGCCGACACCTCCACCAAGCTCAAGCTGATGGGCGCCGACGTGGCCTCCTTCGGCGACCCCTTCGCGCCGGAGGGCCGCGACGGGGCCGTCGCGGTCGTCTTCTCCGACGCCCGCGAGGGCGTGTACAAGAAGCTGCTGCTCGGCCCGGACGGGGCGCTGCTCGGCGGCATCCTGGTCGGCGACGCGGAGGCGTACGGCTCGCTGAAGCCGCACGCGGGCCGCCACCTGCCGGCCCCGCCGGAGGCCTTCATCCTTCCCGCCGCCGAGGGCGCGGCCCTGCCGGGCGCGGATGCGCTGCCCGACGACGCGGTGGTGTGCTCCTGCCACAACGTCACCAAGGGACAGGTCCGCGGCGCGGTGGCCGACGAGGGCCTCACCGACCTCGGCGGCGTGAAGAAGTGCACCAAGGCCGGCACGGGCTGCGGCGGCTGCATCGGCACCCTCCAGGCCGTGCTCGACGCCGAACTGGAAGCGCGGGGCGTCGAGAAGCCGCGCGGGCTCTGCGAGCACTTCGCCCTCACCCGCTCCGAGATCTACGAGAAGGTCCGCACCGGGCGCATCCGCGGCTTCGCCGAGCTGCTGGAGGCGCACGGGCAGGGCGGCGAGGGCTGCGCCGTGTGCAAGCCGGTCGTCGCCAACGTGCTGGCCTCGCTGGCCCCGGAGCTGGGGATCGGGCACGTCCTGGCGGGGGAGCAGGCGTCGTTGCAGGACTCGAACGACCTGTTCCTCGCCAACCTCCAGAAGGACGGCACCTATTCGGTGGTCCCGCGCGTCGCGGGCGGCGAGATCACCGCCGAGCAGATCATCGCGCTGGGCGAGACGGCCCGCGACCACGGCCTCTACACGAAGATCACCGGAGCGCAGCGGATCGGCCTCTTCGGGGTCCGCAAGGAGCAGCTCCCGGACGTCTGGCGCCGCCTGGGCGGCGCGGGCTTCGAGTCCGGGCAGGCGTACGGGAAGTCGCTGCGCGCGGTGAAGTCGTGCGTGGGGGCGCGCTTCTGCCGGTTCGGGCAGGGGGACTCGATCGGGCTGGCGGTCGACCTGGAGCTGCGGTACCGGGGCCTGCGCACCCCGCACAAGTTCAAGGGCGGGGTCTCGGGGTGCCTGCGCGAGTGCGCGGAGGCGCGCGGCAAGGACGTCGGCGTCATCGCGACCGCGAAGGGCTGGAACCTGTACGTCGGCGGCAACGGGGGCGCGACCCCGCGCCACGCCGACCTGCTGGCGGCGGACCTGACGCGGGACGAACTGTTCGCCCTCGTCGACCGGTTCCTCATGTACTACGTCCGCACGGGCGAGCGTCTGGAGCGCACGGCGGCCTGGATCGAGCGGCTCGGCGGCCCGGTGGCCGGCGTGGAGCACCTCCGGTCGGTCCTGATCGAGGACTCGCTCGGGATCCGCGCCGAGCTGGAGGCGCAGATGGAGCGGCACGTGGCGGCGTACGAGGACGAGTGGCAGGCGGTCCTGGAGGACCCGGCGGCGCTGGAGCGGTTCGGCGCCGTGGACCTCGGCGCGGTGGACTTCGGCGCGGCGGACTCCGTGCTGGAGCCGGGCCGGGGGCGTACGGCGCGGCGGGCGGACGGCACCGAGGCGGCGGTCTTCAAGGACCGCGGGGGCCGGGTGTACGCGGTCGGCAACCGGGACCCGTACTCCGGGGCGGACGTGATCGCCGACGGCATCATGGGCACGCGCGGAGGGGTGCCGGTGGTGGCCTCGCCGATGCACAAGCAGGTCTTCGACCTGCGGACCGGGGTCTGCCTGGACGATCCGGAGGTCTCGCTGGCCCGGGTGACACCGGAGGCATAGGGCCGCGGGAGGCGGAGGACCCGGCACGCGGCCTACCAACGCACCGGGGACGACGGGACTTCGGGCCGTCGCCCCCGGTGCGTTGTCCTCTGCCGCGAGCGTGCCGGGCAGCGGAGTCTGGATAGGTCAGGACCTTTCTCGCAGGTCAGGCCCCTTTGACTTCAGGAAGTGCAATGAGTACCGCCACCAAGGAAGCGCAGAGGTCGTTCGCCGATCCGGCGCAGTACCGCCCCGGCCGCACCATCACGGACTGGGCGCCGGAGGATCCGTCCTTCTGGCGCTCCACGGGGAAGAAGGTCGCCACCCGCAACCTGTGGATCGCGGTGCCCGCCCTGCTCGTGGCCTTCGTGGTCTGGCAGGTCTGGAGCATCACGGCGACCAACCTCAAGGACGTCGGCTTCGGCTTCTCGCAGTCCCAGCTGTTCTGGCTGACGGCGGTCCCCGGCATCACCGGCGGCACCGCGCGGATCCTCTACACGTTCATCGGCCCGATGATCGGCCAGCGGCGCTTCACGGCGATCTCCACGGTCGTGCTGATCGTCCCGCTGCTGTGGCTGGGCTTCGCGGTGCAGAACCCGGACACCCCGTACGGCACGATGATCGCCATCGCCGCCCTGTGCGGCATCGGCGGCGCCAACTTCTCCTCCTCGCTGGCGAACATCGGCTTCTTCTACCCGAAGCAGGAGAAGGGCAACGCGACCGGCATCAACGGCGGCCTGGGCAACCTCGGCGTCTCGGTCGTCCAGCTCCTGACCCCGATCCTGATCACGTCCTCGGTCCTCGCGATCGGCGCGGGCCAGAAGAAGGCGGACGGCTCGGAGATCTACCTGCAGAACGCCGCCTTCGTGTGGGTGCCGGTCCTGATCGTGCTGGCGGCCGTGGCCTGGTTCGGGCAGAACGACCTGAAGGTGGCCTCCACGCCCTTCAGCCAGCAGAAGATCATCTTCAAGCGCAAGCACAACTGGGTGATGACCTGGCTCTACGTGGGCACCTTCGGCTCCTTCATCGGCTTCGCGGCGGCGCTCCCGCTGCTGATCAAGACCACCTTCCCGGCGTACTCGGTGGCCACCTACGCCTGGATGGGCCCGGCGCTGGGCGCGCTGGCCCGCTGGGCGGGCGGCTGGATCGCCGACAAGCTGGGCGGTGCCCGGGTGACGATCCTGTCCTTCGTGGGCATGGGCGCGTCGATCATCGGCGTGATCACCTTCCTGCCGGCCGGTTCCGACCAGGGGTCGTTCTACGGGTTCTTCTTCTGCTTCCTGTCGGCCTTCTTCTTCTCGGGCATCGGCAACGGCTCGACCTTCCGGCAGATCCCCGTGATCTTCCGGGGGCAGCACCTCAAGGGTCTGACCGAGGGCACCCCGGAGTACGCCGGCGCCCTGAAGCAGGCGGAGATCGAGTCCGGCGCGGTGACCGGCTTCACGGCCGCCATCGCCGCGTACGGCTTCTTCTTCATCCCGGCGATGTTCGCGAACTTCGCCGTGACGAGCGCGATGTGGGGCTTCGTGGCCTTCTACGCCTCGTGCGTGGTGGTGGCCTGGTGGTTCTACGCCCGCAAGGGCGCGGAAGCGCCCAGCTAGACGCTGCGGAAGCGTCGCCGGGTGCTGTTCCTGGTTCCTCCCGTCCTCTGTACCTCCGTAGCTCCGTCCGAAATTTCTTGTGAATGCTTTCACAAGCACACGAGGGACCTTTGACCTGCTCGAAATGCCAGGTCAAGCCGGGTGGGGGAGGCTGGAGGGCGGGAATCGCGGGACCTTCGGGCCCCAGCTCGGGACCAACGCGGCGCCAAATGATCGATCAAAAAGCGTGCAATGGATACAAGCAACGACGCGACTGAAGAAGGTGCGGGCGATGACTGCCACCCCTGCGGTGACCACGAAGAACGGCGAGGCCTGGGACGGCTTCAAGGGCGGCCTGTGGCGCGACGCCGTCGACGTCCGCGACTTCATCCAGCAGAACTACACGCCGTACGAGGGTGACGACGCCTTCCTCGCCGGTCCCACCGAGCGCACCACCGCCGTGTGGAAGGCGATCACGGACAAGTTCCCGGAGGAGCGCGAGAAGGGCGTCTACGACGTCGCGTACGACATCCCGTCGACGATCACCGCGCACGCCCCCGGCTACATCGACCGCGACAAGGACCTCATCGTCGGCCTCCAGACCGACGCCCCGCTGAAGCGCGCGATCATGCCGTACGGCGGCTGGCGCATGGTGGCCGGCGCCCTGGAGACGTACGGCTACCCGGTCTCCGAGGACCTGGAGCGCGTCTTCACCGAGTACCGCAAGACCCACAACGCCGGGGTCTTCGACGCCTACACCCCCGCGATCCGCGCCGCCCGCAAGGCCGGCGTCGTCACCGGCCTGCCCGACGCCTACGGCCGCGGCCGGATCATCGGCGACTACCGCCGCGTGGCCCTCTACGGCATCGACCGCCTCGTCTCCGTCAAGAAGGAGGAGAAGGAGGGGCTGAACTCCCTCCCCGCGGGCGACCGTTCCCTGGAGGAGACGATCCGGCTGCGCGAGGAGCTCTCGGAGCAGATCCGGGCGCTCGCCGAGCTGAAGGCGATGGCCGCCTCGTACGGCCACGACATCTCCGGACCGGCCGCCACCGGCCGCGAGGCCATCCAGTGGATGTACTTCGCGTACCTGGCCGCGGTGAAGGAGCAGAACGGCGCGGCCATGTCCCTGGGCCGCACCTCCACCTTCATCGACGTCTACCTCCAGCGCGACATCGAGGCCGGCCTCCTCACCGAGGAGCAGGCCCAGGAGCTGGTCGACGACTTCATCATCAAGCTCCGCATCGTCCGCTTCCTGCGCACCCCCGACTACGACGAGCTCTTCTCGGGCGACCCGACCTGGGTCACCGAGTCGATCGCCGGCATGGGCGAGGACGGCCGCCCGCTGGTCACCCGGACCTCCTTCCGCTACCTCCAGACCCTCTACAACCTCGGCCCCGCCCCCGAGCCGAACATGACGGTCTTCTGGTCGCCGCGGCTGCCGCAGGGCTTCAAGGAGTTCTGCGCCCGCGTCTCGATCGACACCTCCTCGGTGCAGTACGAGTCCGACGAGCTGATGCGCCCGCGCTTCGGCGACGACACCGCCATCGCCTGCTGCGTCTCGGCGATGCCGGTGGGCAAGCAGATGCAGTTCTTCGGCGCCCGGGTGAACCTCGCCAAGACCCTGCTCTATGCGGTCAACGGCGGCCGGGACGAGAAGTCCGGCGCCCAGGTCGGCCCCGAGACCGGCGCCCTGACCTCCGAGGTGCTGGACTACGACGAGGTCATGGCGAAGTTCGACGAGCAGATGGAATGGCTCGCCGAGACGTACGTCCACGCCCTGAACGTCATCCACTACATGCACGACCGGTACGCCTACGAGCGCATCGAGATGGCGCTCCACGACCGCGACGTGCGCCGCACCATGGCCTGCGGCATCGCCGGTCTCTCGGTGGCCGCGGACTCCCTGTCCGCCATCAAGTACGCCAGGGTCAGCGCGCTGCGCGACGAGACCGGGCTCGTCACCGACTACACCGTCGAGGGCGACTACCCGGCGTACGGCAACAACGACGACCGCGTCGACGGCATCGCGGTGTGGCTCGTCGAGGAGTTCATGCGGAAGATCCGCAAGCACGAGACCTACCGCGGCGCCGAGCACACGCAGTCCGTGCTGACCATCACCTCGAACGTCGTCTACGGCAAGAAGACCGGCAACACCCCGGACGGACGCCGCGCCGGCGAGCCCTTCTCCCCGGGCGCCAACCCGATGAACGGCCGTGACACCCACGGCTACGTCACCTCGGCGCTGTCGGTCGCCAAGCTCCCGTACGAGGACGCCGAGGACGGCATCTCGCTGACCAACACCGTCACCCCCGACGGCCTGGGCCGCACCCCCGAGGAGCGGATCAGGAACCTGGCGGGCGTACTGGACGGCTACATGGCGGTCGACGGCTTCCACATGAACGTGAACGTGCTGAACCGCGACACGCTCATGGACGCCATGGAGCACCCGGAGAACTACCCGCAGCTGACCATCCGGGTCAGCGGCTACGCGGTGAACTTCGTCCGGCTCACGCGGGCCCAGCAGCTCGACGTGCTGAACCGCACCTTCCACGGCTCCCTGTAGAGCCCCACCGGAGCCCCACCGGCCGCGCGGCCCGGGGCCGGCCCTCACCCGGCCCCGGAGCCGTGCGATTCCCACGGATACCGGATCACCTCTGGAGCACCTGCCATGACCGTCCTCTTCGGTACGAGCATCCCCGTCGGCCAGGCCAACGCCGCCGTCGTCGGCCCCGGCCCCGGCCCCGCGGCCGGCCCCGCTTCCGCCGGTGCGTCCCGCACGCCGGCCGCCGCCGCGACCCAGCGGCCGAGCGAGGG
Organism: Streptomyces sp. NPDC048461; assembly: GCF_055587105.1. Lineage (NCBI taxonomy): Bacteria > Bacillati > Actinomycetota > Actinomycetes > Kitasatosporales > Streptomycetaceae > Streptomyces > Streptomyces sp. NPDC048461. The sequence goes on from NZ_JBVJGW010000011.1 coordinate 81,643, forward strand.
CTCGGTGCACTCCTGGGACCTGTCCACCGGGGTCGACGGACCCGGCACCCGCTTCGTGACGTTCCTGGCCGGCTGCCCGCTGGCCTGCCTGTACTGCCACAACCCCGACACCCTGCGGATGCGCAACGGCAGGCGCACCTCCGCGGACGACGTCATCGCCGAGGCCCGCAAGTACACCCGCTTCATCTCCGCCGCGGGCGGCGGCGCCACCGTCTCGGGCGGCGAACCGCTGCTCCAGCCCGTGTTCGCCGGCGAACTGCTGCACCGGATGAAGAACGACCTCGGCCTGCACACCGCCCTCGACACCTCCGGCTACCTCGGCGCGCGGGCCAACGACGCGCTGCTGCGCGACGTCGACCTGGTCCTGCTGGACGTCAAGTCCTGGGACCGGGAGACCTACCTGAAGGTGACCGGCCGCCCCCTGGAGCCCACCCTGGACTTCGCCCGCCGCCTCGCGGACCTCGGCAAGGAGGTGCACCTGCGCTTCGTGCTGGTGCCGGGTCTGACGGACGCCCGGGAGAACGTCGAGGGCGTCGCCGCGTTCGCGGCCGGGCTCGGCAACGTCTCGCGGGTCGACGTGCTGCCGTTCCACAAGCTGGGCGAGAGCAAGTGGGAGGCCCTGGACATGCCCTTCACCCTCCACGACACGCCGTCGCCCACCGTGGAGCAGGTGGCCGCGGCGAAGACCGTCTTCGCGGCGCGGGGCTTGACCGCCGTCTGACCCCGTACGGCCTAACCCCCAACGGGGCATAACGGGCTGAAACGGTACACACCACCTAGCGTGGTGCTGTGTCCGAGCCCACGGAAGTCCTCGCCGCCGCCCCACCGCCGCCACCGGAGCGGCCCGAGCCGCCCGATGAGCCGCCCGCGGCCCGGCGGTCCGTCGCCGCGCGGGCCACCCTGGCCGGCACGGTCGTCTCGCTCCTGCTCGTCGTCGCGATCGTGCTGGGCAGCCGGCTGCTGCGCGACTTCGACTCGGCACTGCTGCCGTACGCCGTCGCCACCGTCTTCCTGGCCTTCGGCGTCGCGTACCGGTACACCGTCTGGGTCTCGGCGCCCGGTGCCCGCCGTCTCTTCAAGAGGGGCTTCGGCAGCTTCTTCTCGGCCGCCAACTTCCGCAAGGCACCCACCGCCCTGCCGAAGATGATCGCCACCTACCTCGGCTTCCAGAAGTTCCTCGGCGCCCGCTCGCGCGCCCGCTGGGCCGCCCACCAGCTCATCTTCTGGGGCTGCATCATCGCGGCCCTCATCACCTTCCCCCTCACCTGGGGCTGGTTCACCTTCACCTCCGGGAGCGGCTCCGGGCCCGGCTACGAAATGCGCATCTGGGGCATCAAGGTGCTCGGCTTCGACTCGCTGAGCATCCTGGGCTGGCTGATGTTCCACGGCCTGGACGTCGCGGCCGTCCTGGTCATCCCCGGGGCCTCGTACTTCCTGTGGCGGCGGATGAAGGACCGCGGGGCCATGACCGGCCAGCGCTTCGCCTACGACCTGCTGCCGCTGATCTGTCTCATCGTCATCTCGGTGACCGGGCTGCTGCTGACCTTCTCGTCGATCTTCCTGCACGGCGGCGGATACGAGTTCCTCGCCATCCTGCACATGGTGTCGGTGGTGTTCACCCTCATCTACATCCCGTTCGGGAAGTTCTTCCACATCGTCCAGCGCCCGGCCGCCGTCGGCATGCAGCTGTTCAAGTACACGGCCCGCCAGGACGAGCAGGTCTTCGCCTGCAAGCGCTGCGGCGAACCGGTCGACACCGCCCCGTACGTCGAGAACCTCCGCGGGACGATGAAGGACCTGAAGCTCGACTTCGACGCCTGGGCCGAGTACTGCCCCCGCTGCAAGCGGGTGCTGCGCGGCAGCGCCTACCTGACCCACGTCAAGAAGGGCTTCAAGTGACCGCGACGGACCCCTCCGAGGCCGCCGCCCGGCCCGCGCCCGTACCGATCTCCATCGACCCCTCCATCGCCCCGCCCGGCACCCGCAACTTCCGCGACGCCGGAGGCATCCCCGCCGACCAGTGGCACGCCGACCAGAACGGCGAGACCCTCGTCCCCACCCACTGCTGCTTCTGCGGCGTCCAGTGCGGGATGTACCTGCGCGTGGACAAGGGCGGGAAGGTCTTCGGCGTCGAGCCCCGCAACCACGACATCAACCGGATGCGGCTGTGCCCCAAGGGCATCAACGCCTACCAGCAGGTCAACCACCCGGACCGGCTGACGGCCCCGCTGATGCGCCGCTCCCGCGACGAGGAGTTCCGGGAGGCCTCCTGGGACGAGGCCCTCGACTTCACCGTCTCCGAGATCCGGCGCATCCAGGAGCAGTACGGGAACGACGCCTTCGGCCTGCTCGGCGGCGCCAGCCTGTTCTCCGAGAAGACCTACCTGGTCGGCAAGTTCGGCCGGGTCGCGCTGAAGACCAAGCACGTCGACTACAACGGCCGGCTGTGCATGGTCAGCGCCGCCGGCGCCAACAAGCTCGCCTTCGGCATCGACCGGGCCGGCAACCCCTTCTCCGACATCCTCCTCAGCGACTGCCTGCTCATCGCGGGGTCGAACGTGGGGGAGTGCTTCCCCGTGATGACCCAGTACCTGTGGGGCGCGCGGGACCGCGGCGCCTCGCTGATCGTCATCGACCCCCGCGAGACGGCCGTCGCCCGCACCGCGGACATCCACGTCGCCCTCAAGCCGGGCACCGACTCCGCCTTCTTCAACGCCGTCCTGCACGTCGTCGTCGCCGAGGGCCTCGCCGACGAGGCGTACCTCGCCGCCCACACCACCGGCTGGGAGGAGGTGAAGCAGACCGTCGCCGCCTACCCGCCCTCCCGCTCCGCCGAGATCTGCGGGATCCCCGCCGAGCAGATCGTGCAGGTCGCCCGGGTCTTCGCCGCCGCGGACCGGGCCATGGCCTGGCACGCCCGCGGCATCGAGCACCACTCCCAGGGCGTCGAGAACTGCCTCTCCGTCATCAACCTGTGCGTGGCCACCGGAAACATCGGCAAGCCGGGCGCCGGCTACGGCACCATCACCGGCCAGGGCAACGGCCAGGGCGGCCGCGAACACGGCCAGAAGTCCGACCTCCTCCCCGGCGGCCGCTCGATCACCAACCCCGAGCACCGGCGGCAGATCTGCGAGATCTGGGGCATCGAGGAGTCCGAACTGCCCGGCGCCGGCACCTCCATGATGGAGATGGTCTGGCAGATGCAGCGGCGGGAGATCCGCGGGCTCATCGGGATCTGCAACAACCCCTTCGTCTCCCTCCCCAACTACGGGGTGGTCAAGGACGGCTACGACACCGCCGAGTTCCACGCCCAGTTCGACTTCTTCCTCTCCGAGACCGCCGCCAACGCCCACGTCGTCTTCCCCGTCACCACCTGGGCCGAGGACGAGGGCGTGATGGCGAACGCCGAGGCCCGGGTGGTCAAGCACAACAAGGCGCAGGAGCCGCCCGCCGGGGTCCGCACCGACACCTGGGTGATCTGCGAGCTCGCCCGGCGCCTCGGCGCCGGACGGCACTTCGACTTCCCCGGCTCCCGCGAGGTCTTCGAGGAGCTGCGGGTCGCCTCCGCCGGCACGGTCAACGACTACTACGGCATCACCTACGACCGGCTGGAGGAGACCGGCGGGATCGCCTGGCCCTGCCCCTCCACCGACCACCCCGGCACCCCGCGGCTCTTCGAGGACGGGCGGACCTACCACCCCGACGGGAAGATCCACCTCCAGGTCGTGGAATGGCATCCGCCCATGGACGCCTACACCGAGGAGTACCCCCTCTCCCTCACCACCGGCCGCACCGTCGCGCACTTCCTCTCCGGCAACCAGACCCGCCGCCTGGGCGCCCTCGTCGAGCAGACCCCCCGCCCGTGGGTGGAGGTCCATCCCTCGCACGGATTCCGGGACGGCGACCCGGTCCGGGTGGTCACCCGCCGCGGCAGCGAGGTCTTCCCCGCGCTGGTCACCGAGGCGATCCGCCCCGACACCGTCTTCATCCCGTACCACTGGCCCGTTCCCACGGCCGCGAACGCCCTGACCATCGACGCCCTCGACCCCCGCTCGAAGATCCCCGAGTACAAGGTCTGCGCCGCCCGGATCGAGGCCGCCGAGCGGATCGACGAGGTCCCCGCGCCGCCCACGGCCCCGGGACACGAGGCCTATCCGGAGACCCAGGTCTCGCGCACCGACCCCCTGCCGCCCACGGCCCCCCAGGGCCGCGGCACGGCGGAGAGGAGCTGACCCGCCATGATGGGCCGCACGATCTTCATCGATCCGGGTCGGTGCATCGGCTGCCAAGCGTGCGTCTCGGCCTGCCGCGAGTGCGACTCGCACCGCGGCAAGTCGATGATCCACCTGGACTACACCGATCCCGGCAAGTCCGTCGCCTCCCTCCCGACCGTCTGCATGCACTGCGAGGACCCGGTCGCGCCCTGCGCCGAGGTCTGTCCCGCCGACGCGATCCTGGTGACCGCCGACGGGGTGGTCCAGCAGGCCGACACCACCCGCTGCATCGGCTGCGCCAACTGCGTCAACGCCTGTCCCTTCGGCGTTCCCAAGATCGACCTCCAGGCGAAGCTGCAGATGAAGTGCAACCTCTGCTACGACCGCACCGCGTACGGCCTGGCCCCCATGTGCGCCACCGTGTGCCCCACCGGCGCCCTCTTCTACGGAACGCTCGAAGAGCTCCAGGCCGAGCGCCCCGGCGTCCAGGTGGCCGACTCCTTCGTCTTCGGCGACGTGGTGGTCAGCACCGGCGTGGCGATGGTCGTGCCCGCCGAGAAGGTCCAGTGGCCCGTCCCCGGCGGTCTGCCCGTCGTCGAGATCAACGGAGTGGACGTCCGATGAGCGTCACCGAACAGCCCGCCCCGCACTCCGCCCCGGGCCCCGACGGCGACGCCGCCGCCGACCAGCTCCGCGACCGCATCAGTGCGGACTCCCTCACCACCCGCCGCGACTACCTGCGGATCGTCGCCACCGTCTCCGGCGGCCTGGCCATCGGAGGCGTCGGCGTCGCCGCCGGCATCCTGCACCGGCACGGGGACAGCGAGACGATGCCCGAGGCCAAGAAGGTGGCCGACCGCCTGCCGGCCGGCCAGTCCGTGGCCTTCCGGTTCCCCGGCGAAGAGGACCGGGCGCTGGCCGTGCGGCTGGAGGACGGCTCCCTCGTCGGCTACTCCGCCGTCTGCACCCACCTGGCCTGCGCCGTGCTCTGGCGCGAGGACCGGGGCCCGGACGGGGAGCTGTACTGCCCCTGCCACGAGGGCGTCTTCAACGCCCGCACCGGCGAGGTGACGGCCGGGCCGCCGCCGCGCCCCCTCCCGAAGGTCTTCCTGACCGAGCAGGCCGACGGCAGCGTCTGGGCCGTCGCCACCGCCCGGTCGGGAGAGCCGGCGAAGGACGCCCTCTGCCGGCAGTTCGGCGATTCCCGCCCCGAGTTCTCCGCACAGCTGGGATGCCCCGGGGCGGCTCGCGCCATGTCGACCGAAAGCGGGCGGACGTGAGTGACGCACAGCTTCCTCCGCGCCCGGACTACCACCCGGGCAGTGCCCAGCCCCGGCTGAACCGGCCGGTGCGGGAGCGGTATCCGCAGATCCGTCCCACCAGCGGCTACGGCGACCCCCGGATCCGGCACACGGGCCCGGGCCCGGGCGCCGGCAGCGAACAGGAGCCGGAGCGGTCCTCCAAGCTCAACGCCCGGCTGCTCCTGGCCCTCACCGTGGTCGTCGGCCAGCTCTGGGCGCTCACCGTGATCGTCAACGAGTGGATGGAGGGCAATACCGGCACGGCCTGGTGGGGGGCGGGATTCCTGGTCCTGTCCTTCCTCGTCGTGATCGCCCTGTGGCTCCTCGACCCGAAGGACCGATGACCATGTCGATACCCCCGCCCGCTCCGAACCCGGTGCGCTCGCACCGCGCGGAGACCTACAAGCCCGGCGCCACCATCGGCGACTGGCGGCCCGAGGACGACGGCTTCTGGCAGTCCACCGGCCGCAAGGTCGCCCAGCGCAACCTCTGGGTCTCGATCCCGGCACTGATGCTCGGCTTCGTGGTCTGGCAGGTCTGGTCGGTGACCGTGGTCAAACTCAACGACGTCGGCTTCGGGTTCTCCAAGTCGCAGCTGTTCTGGCTGACCGCCATCCCCGGCATCACCGGCGGCACCTTCCGGATCCTGTACACGTTCATCGGGCCGATCTTCGGCGAGCGGAAGTTCACCGCGTTCAGCACGATCATCCTGGTCGCGCCGATGCTGTGGCTCGGCTTCGCGCTCCAGGACACCGGCACCCCGTACTGGGAACTGGCCCTCATCGCGGCCGTCTGCGGCATCGGCGGCGCGAACTTCGCCTCCTCGATGGCGAACATCGGCTTCTTCTTCCCCAAGCGGGAGAAGGGCAGCGCCAACGGCCTCAACGGCGGCCTCGGCAACCTCGGCGTGAGCGTGGTCCAGCTCGTCGCCCCGCTGGTGGTCACCGCCGCCGTCCTCGGCGCCCCGGCGGGCGGTCCGCAGCGCGACGGGAAGAAGGACACCGACATCTGGCTGCAGAACGGCGCCTTCCTCTGGGTGCCGCTGCTGGTCATCATGGCGCTGCTCGCCTGGTTCCTGATGAACGACCTCAAGGTGGCCGCGGCCCCCTTCAGCCAGCAGAAGATCATCTTCAAGCGCAAGCACAACTGGCTGATGACCTGGCTCTACGTCGGCACCTTCGGGTCCTTCATCGGCTTCGCCGCGGGCCTGCCCCTGCTGATCAAGAACAACTTCGAGGCGCAGGGCTACCAGGCCACCACCTATGCCTGGATCGGCCCGTTCGTCGGCGCGCTCATGCGCTGGGCCGGCGGCTGGCTCTCGGACAAGATGGGCGGAGCCAGGGTCACCATGCTGTCCTTCGTGGGCATGGCCGCCGCGCTGGTCGTGGTGGTCTTCGCCCTGCCGTCCGGTGGCGACCAGGGCAGCTTCTGGGCCTTCTTCATCGGCTTCCTCGCGGCCTTCGCCTTCTCCGGCCTCGGCAACGGCTCGACCTTCCGGCAGATCCCGGTGATCTTCCGGGACCAGCACATGCGGGAGGCCGAGGGCAAGGGCCCCGAGGCGCAGGCCGCCGCCCTCAAGCAGTCGGAGATGGAGTCCGGCGCCGTCACCGGCTTCTCCTCGGCGATCGCCGCCTACGGCTTCTTCTTCATCCCGGCGATGTTCGCCGCGATGGCGGTCACCAACGCCCTGTGGATCTTCATCGCCTTCTACGCCACGTGCCTCGCGGTGTGCTGGTGGTTCTACGCCCGCAAGGGCGCCGAAGCCCCCAGTTGAGCGGGACCGGGACCGGGGGAGGGGGCGGCCGTACCCTGGAGGCATGAGCCCCGCCCCCGCCTCCGACCCGCAGTCCCCCCGGCCGTCCCGGCAGCCGGCCGATCCGGCGCCGAGCGGCGGCGCGCCCCGGCCGAAGCCCCGGCTGGTCTTCGACGACCCGCTGGACCAGCAGTCCTCGGACGACACCGACCGCGGCTGGGGCGAGCGGCCGCCCGCCGGCGGAAGCACGGCCGACCTGGCCCGCTTCCTCGACGAGAAGCCCCCGCACCACATCTGAGCCGCCGCGGCGGCCCGTGCGCACCGGCCGCCTAGAAGGCGTCGCGCGACCCCGTGGGACCCGTGCCCGCGGGGCCCGCGCCGCCGCCGTTGGCGCGCTGGGCGACCAGGGTGTCGCGGATCTCCTTGAGGACCTCCAGCTCGGTGATCTCCATGGTCTCCTTGACGCCCTCCTTGGCCTTGCGGCGCGCCTCCACCTTGGCGAGGTACTTGGCCATCGGCAGCACCATCAGGAAGTAGACGACGGCCGCGGTGATCACGAAGGTGAGCGTCGCGTTGAGGACCGAGCCCCAGAGGATCTCGACACCCGTCGGCTGCCCGTTCCCGTCGAGGCCGCACGGGTCCTTGAGGCACGACTTGTAGACGTCCAGGTTCTTGGTGCCGATCGCGCCGACCAGCGGGCCGATGATCCCCTTGACGATGGAGTTCACGATGTTCGTGAACGCCGCGCCGATGACCACGGCGACCGCCAGGTCGACCACGTTGCCGCGCATCAGGAAGGCCTTGAAGCCCGCCAGGACGCTCTCCTTCTTCTTCTCGCTCACCACTGAGCCTTTCTTCACATGTGCCGATTTCGGAGCCAACGGTTCCGAAAGCTACGGCAGTCCGGGCCCGGCGTGTCCAATCGGGTGCCACCTCAAGGTGACTTGACTGTGCGCCTGTGCGATTCAGCACAACGTCACCGCCAGTCGGGCCGTGGCGCCCGCCCCCACGAGGGCCCGCGCCGTGTCCCGCGGCACGGACAGGACGACCAGCGCCCCGCCGTCCCCCGCACCGTCCTCGAGGTCGGGCACGCGGGCGACCCGCGCCCCCGCGGCCACCACCCTCGGCGGTCCCGCGCGCTCCGCCGCGACCACGTCGACCCGGTCTCCGGGCCGCAGGAGCCGCACGGTCGCCGCGTCCGCGATGCGCACGGGCGCCGACACCAGACGCACGGCCGCCGGCGCCGCCCTCACCACCGGCGGCGCGGCCCCGCGCGAGGCCTGTGCCTCGGTGCCGCCCACGGCCAGGGCGGCCGCGACGACGGCCAGCCCGGCCGCGGCGGCCCGCCGCCTGCGCCGCACGGCCCGGCCCAGCCGGTACCCGCCGCGCCCCACCCGCAGCGGCGGGAAGGCCGGGACCGGTCGCGCCGGCGGACACGGAGAGGGACACGTCGGGGCGCCCGCCGACGGGAAAGGGAAAGTCGAAGGGGCTGAAGAAGCGGAAGGGGCCGAAGAGGCCGAAGGCGTACGGGACATGGGGACCACCACCGAGCTGAGTGGGTTGCGGGGTCCGGACCGGACGTCCGGACCCGACCCACGATCCGGCCTCCCGCGGGATCCCGCTCCGGCCTGTGGACGGCCTCCGTCCTGTGGAAAACCGCGTCACCCCCACGGGTGACGCCGCGCCCCGCGCTCCGGGCGGAGCCAGCGTCCGCCGGGGACCCGGCAGGCCTCCGCGAAGCCCTGGCTCGTCAGGCCGAAGGCGCTGTTGACGCGCGAGCGCCGGTTCTCCGGGGCGACCATCGCGGTGAGTGCGACGAACGCGGGCTCCCCGAGCCGGGCGATCAGCCCCGCGGCCGGCCGCCCGCGAAAGCGGAAACGTTTCACCGCACCGCACCGCACCGCCCCGCACCGCACCGCACCGCCCCACAACCGACCCGCCCGCCCCACAATCGAACCCGACCGAACCGGATCGGACCCGCCCCTACGGCAGCTCGATCCCCAGGTCCCAGCCGTCGTGCGCGTGCGTGCACAGGCAGTCCCGCGACTCCGTCGACGGCAGGGCCGCCACCGCGTCGAAGAGGACCTCGCGCAGGCGGCCGACGTTCTCGCCGAACACCTTCAGGACCTCGGTGTGGGACACGCCCTCCCCGGTCTCGGCCCCCGCGTCCAGGTCCGTCACCAGCGCCATCGAGGTGTAGCAGAGCCCCAGCTCGCGGGCGAGGACCGCCTCCGGGTGGCCCGTCATGCCGACCACGGACCAGCCGGCCGCCGCGTGCCACCGGGACTCGGCGCGCGTGGAGAAGCGGGGCCCCTCGACGACGACCATGGTGCCGCCGTCCACCGGCTCCCAGTCGCGCCCCCGGGCCGCCGCGAGCGCGACCGCGCGGCCGACCGGGCAGTACGGGTCGGCGAAGGTGGTGTGGACGACGTTCGGCACGGTGCCGTCGGGCAGCGGCTCCCCGTCGAAGAACGTCTGCGCCCGGGCCTTCGTACGGTCGACCAGCTGGTCGGGCACGAGCAGCGTGCCCGGACCGTACTCGGCCCGCAGGCCGCCGACCGCGCACGGGCCGAGCACCTGGCGCACGCCGACCGAACGCAGCGCCCACAGGTTGGCCCGGTAGTTGATCTTGTGCGGCGGGACGGTGTGGCCGCTGCCGTGCCGGGGGAGGAAGGCGACCTGCCGGCCGGCCAGCTCGCCGACGTACAGGGAGTCGCTGGGGGGTCCGTACGGGGTCTCCACCCGGACCTCGGAGACGTCCTCCAGGAAGGAGTAGAAGCCCGAGCCGCCGATGACACCGATCTCTGCGTTCACCATGGAGTCACCCTAGCCGGGCATGCGGAAGACCCCGCTGCCCGGTGGGCGGCGGGGTCTCGCGACGGCTGTCAGGCGGCCGAGGTGGAGCTGCTGCTCGAACTCGACGACGTCGTGGAGGACGAAGCGGCAGGAGCGGGCGCCGCGGTCGTCGTGGACGACGTCGTCGAGGCCGGCTTCGAGGCGGGGGTGCTGCTCGACGAAGAGCCGCGACTGTCGTTCCGGTAGAAACCGGAGCCCTTGAAGACGATGCCGACCGCGGAGAACACCTTCTTCAGGCGTCCGTCACAGCTCGGGCACACGGTCAGTGCGTCATCGGTGAACTTCTGCACGGCCTCAAGGCCCTCACCGCACTCGGTGCACTGGTACTGGTAGGTCGGCACGAATTTCCTCCTGGCACTCTCACTCAATGAGTGCTAACGACGCTCCATGGTGACGTATTCCGGCCGATCAGTCCACCGTCACCGGCACGCGGTGACCGATCCCACGCTCGTTCACCCGGTTCCGGGCGGCCGAGGGGGACGCGGGCGACACCGTGTTCGACGCCGACGCGTTCGACGGCGCCGCGCTCGGGGATCCCGCGCCCGGGGATCCCGTGTCCGACGACGAGTTCACGATCCGGCTCGGGGCCTTCGGCGCCAGCCTGCCCCGCAGGGACAGCAGGACGACCAGCGCGAGCGCGGTGGCGGCCATCGGCACCAGGAACCCGGCGGTCGAGCCGTACGCGTCGGTCAGCCGGCCCGCGATGGTGACGGCGGCGGCCTGGCCCAGGGCGACCGCGCCGGTCAGCGCGGTGAACGCCTCGGTCCGGGCGGAGGCCGGGACCAGCTGCTCGATCATGGTGTAGCCGGTGATCAGGGCGGGGGCGATGCACAGGCCGACGACGAGGCCGAGCGCGCCCAGGAGCACCGCGGAGTTCGCGGCCCACAGGACGGACGCGGCGGCGGTGAGGCCGACGTAGCCGAGGATCAGGCGGCGGCGCGGGCCGATCTTCCAGGCGATCGTGCCGCAGGCGATGCCCGCGATCATGTTGCCGCCGGCGAAGACGCCGTACAGCAGGCCGTTGGCGCCCGGGTTGCCGATCTCGTTGGAGAACGCGGCGAGCGAGATCAGCATGCCGCCGAAGACGGCGCCGATCCCCACGAAGGCGATGACCAGAACGCGCAGACCGGGGATGGACAGCGCCGAGACGTGCTTCTGGCCGCCCGCGAGCCGCGGGGCGGGCTTGGGCTGGGTGCCGCGCTGGGCGGCGAACAGCAGGCCGCCGAGCAGCGTCAGGGACGCCTCGGCGATGAGGCCGGCGGAGGGGTGGATCGTGGTGCACAGGAAGGTCGCGAGCACCGGGCCGACGACGAAGGTCAGTTCGTCGGTGACGGACTCGAACGCGGCCGCGGTCGGCAGCAGCGGGGAGCCCTCCAGCTTGGCGGCCCAGCGGGCCCGGACCATCGGCCCGACCTGCGGTACGGACGCACCCGCCGGCACGGCGGCCAGCGCCAGCGCCCACATCGGCGCGCCCAGCAGGGCGAGCGCGGTCAGGGCGCCGATGGCGGCGGCGTGCACGAAGACGACGGGGACCAGGACGGCGCGCTGGCCGCGGCGGTCGGCGAGCTTGCCCATCTGGGGGGCGAAGAGAGCCATGGACACACCGGTGACGGTGGCGACGATGCCGGCGTCCCCGTACGAGCCGGTGGTGTGCTGGACCAGCAGGACGATGCCGATGATCAGCATGGCGAAGGGCTGGCGGGCGGCGAAGCCGGGAATCAGGAAGCCGATGGCGCCGGGAGTGCGCAGGAGCTGTCCGTAGCCGGGGCGGGCGGACGTGTCGGTCGTGACCGCGGATGTCACGGCCTGGCCTTTCCGCTGCCTGGTAGAACTCCCCGTCTGCGGACGATGCGCCGCCTCGTGAGCGACCGCACCCGTACATGTGGGAGCCCCGAGAGCTGTCCTCTTGCGCAATACCGAGTGATACCTGGGCGCCCACTGCGGGAGGGTGCCACGGCCGCTTTGCGGTCGCGCCAGCTCTGCGTCAGGCAGAGTTGGTTCGATGTGGTGTGCCTTCATCGTACAGGGAATGCGGCTACCTCGCCCTGTGATTCCGACGACAGGGGGGGACTTCACCTGCGATTAACGGAAACTTTGCAGGTAGGAGCCCCTAAAACGCGGGCAAAACAGCCCACACACCCCCGGAAATGGCGAATTAGAACGTCGCTCTAATTCAAACTCGTACGAAGATCCATCGGAATTCGGACGCCGAACGCCGCTTTCCGGACGGTGTCCGAGGGTGTTCGAGGGCGTCCGAGGTGTCCCGGCCTCAGTGCCGCGCCGTCCCGCCGCCCGTCCCGAGCCAGCCCGCCAGCTTGCCGCCCTTGGCCACCGCGCGCAGCCGCGCCTCGGCCGCGTCCCGGACCGGGTCGGTGGCCACCACCAGCAGCTCGTCCCCGCGCCGCAGCACCGTGGACGGCGCCGGTACGAAGCTCTTCGCGTCCCGGACCACCAGCGTCACCGACGCCCCGGGCGGCAGCCGCAGCTCGCTCACCTCGACGCCGTGCATCCGCGAGGCCGGCGGGATCGCGAACGACAGCAGGTGCCCGCGCAGCTTCTCCAGCGGCGCCGACTCGATGCCGAGGTCGGAGGCGGCCTCGTCGCTGTCGCCGAGCTTCAGCTTGCGCGCCAGCCACGGCAGGGTCGGCCCCTGCACCAGGGTGTAGACGACGACCAGCACGAAGACGATGTTGAAGACGCGGTCGCTGCCCTCGATCCCGGTCACCAGGGGAATGGTCGCCAGGATGATGGGGACCGCGCCGCGCAGGCCGGCCCACGACATCAGGGCCTGCTCCTGCCAGGGCACCCGGAAGGGCAGCAGGCTGACGAAGACCTCCAGCGGCCGCGCCACCATCGTGAGCACCAGCCCGATGATCACGGCGGGCCAGAAGTCGTGGACCAGCTCGTGCGGGGTGACCAGCAGACCCAGGAGGACGAACATGCCGATCTGCGCGATCCAGCCGAGCCCGTCCGCGAAGCCCCGGGTGGCCGGCCAGTGCGGGAGCTTGGCGTTGCCCAGCACCATGGCCGCCAGGTAGACGGCGAGGAAGCCGGAGCCGTGCGCCATCGCGCCGGCCGCGTACGCCGCGACCGCGATCGCCATCACCGCGATCGGGTAGAGGCCCGAGGCGGGCAGTGCCACGTGCCGCAGGCCGTACGCGCCCAGGAAGCCGACCGTCAGGCCGATGAGCGCGCCGATCGTGAGCTCCAGCGCGATCTTGCCGAGGAGGACGTACCACTCGTCCACGGGGCCCACGGTGGCGAACGCCACCACCAGGATCACCACGGGGGCGTCGTTGAAGCCGGACTCGGCTTCCAGGACGCCGGTGATCCGCGACGGCAGCGGGACCCTGCGCAGGACCGAGAAGACGGCCGCCGCGTCGGTCGAGGAGACGACCGCGCCGATCAGCAGGGCCTGGCGCCACTCGAGTCCGACGAGGTAGTGCGCCCCCGCCGCGGTCACGCCCACGCTGACCGCGACACCCACCAGCGACAGCACGATCGCTGCCGGCAGGGCGGGTTTGATCTCTTTCCACTTGGTGCCCAGACCGCCCTCGGCGAGGATCACGACGAGCGCGGCATAGCCGATGACCTGGGTCAGCTCGGCGTTGTCGAATACGACGTTGCCGATGCCGTCCTGGCCTATCGCGATGCCTATGCCGAGGTAGATGAGCAGGCTGGGAAGGCCGCTGCGCGAGGAGACGCGCACCGCCGCCACGGCGATGAGCAGCACGAGCGAGCAGACCAGCAGGAGCTCATTGAGATCGTGGACAGTCAGCGGGCGGCCCTTTCCTCAAAGCGCCCGGCGGATCGTTGCTCCGCGGCGCATCGGCAAGTACTTCGTTACCTTACCTAATCTTTGACGCTTTCTTGACGCGATACCCACATTGTGAAACGCCCGTTCGCCCCTGTCCTCGGCAGCCCGACCCCTGGCGGATCAACGACCGGGGTCCTGCGCCTATGGTTGCTCCCAGCACTCCCAGGACCACCCTGCCCCTCTAAGGACAGCGATGCCCGCCAACGAATCCGCTCCTCCCGCCAAGAAGAAGGGGCGACGCGCCCGTCTGATCGTGCTCGTTCTGGTCCTGGCACTCTTCGCGGGCCTCGGCTACGGGGCGTACTGGGGCGTGGACAGCGTGCGCGCCTCCTTCCCCCAGACCACCGGCTCCCTCGACGTGCCCGGCCTGGCCGGGACCGTCGACGTCAAACGCGATGCCCACGGCATCCCCCAGCTCTACGCGGACAGCGACGCGGACCTCTTCCGCGCGCAGGGGTTCGTCCACGCGCAGGACCGCTTCTGGGAGATGGACGTACGCCGTCACATGACCTCCGGCCGGCTGTCGGAGATGTTCGGCTCCGGTCAGGTCGAGACGGACGCCTTCCTGCGCACGCTCGGCTGGCGCCAGGTCGCGCAGGCCGAGTACGACACCAAGCTCTCGGACGAGGCGAAGAAGAACCTGCAGTCCTACGCCGACGGGGTCAACGCGTACCTGAAGGGGAAGTCCGGCAAGGACCTCTCCGTCGAGCACGCGGCGCTCAAGCTCAGCGGGGACTACGCGCCCGAGCAGTGGACGCCGGTCGACTCGGTGGCCTGGCTCAAGGCGATGGCCTGGGACCTGCGCGGCAACATGCAGGACGAGATCGACCGCGCGCTGATGTCCGGCAAGCTCACGCAGGCGCAGATCGACGAGCTCTACCCGCCCTACCCCTTCGGCCGGAACAAGCCGATCGTCGAGGGCGGCAAGACCGACAACGGCAAGTACACCCCCCAGGGCGCGGCCGGCAGCAGCTCCGGCGCTCCGGGCTCCGGTTCCGGCACGGGCGGCTCCGCCGCCAACGGCTCGCAGGCCTCCACGGCCCCGGGCACCGGCACCGGTACGGGTACGGCCACCGGCCTCGCCGGCAACGTCGCCGCCCAGGGCGCGACCGTCGGCCTGAACACCCAGCTGACCGCCCTCGCCAAGACCCTGGACGAGATCCCCGCGATCCTCGGCCCCAACGGCAGCGGCATCGGCTCGAACTCCTGGGTCATCTCCGGGGCGCACACGACCACCGGCAAGCCGCTGCTCGCGAACGACCCGCACCTGTCCCCGCAGCTGCCCTCGGTCTGGTACCAGATGGGCCTGCACTGCCGTGCGGCCTCGGCCCAGTGCCAGTACGACGTGGCCGGCTACACCTTCTCGGGCATGCCCGGCGTGGTCATCGGCCACAACGCCGACATCGCCTGGGGCATGACCAACCTCGGCGCGGACGTCACCGACCTCTACCTGGAGCAGGTCAAGCCCGAGGGGTACGTCTACGACAACAAGGTGCTCCCCTTCACCACCCGTGAAGAGGTCATCAAGGTCGCCGGCGGCGCCAGCAAGAAGATCACCGTCCGCACCACCAACAACGGACCGCTGATCTCCGACCGCAGCGACGAGCTCGGCACGGTCGGCGCCCGCGCTCCCGTCAGCAGCGCCGCCCCGGACCGCGGCAACGGCTACGCCGTCGCCCTGCGCTGGACGGCCCTGGACCCGGGCAAGTCGATGGACGCGGTCTTCAAGCTGAACCGGGCCAAGGACTTCGCCTCCTTCCGGCAGGCGGCCGCCGACTTCGAGGTCCCCTCGCAGAACCTGATCTACGCCGACACCAAGGGCAACATCGGCTACCAGGCCCCGGGCCGCATCCCGCTCCGCGGCCAGAACGACGGCCGCATGCCCGCCGCCGGCTGGGACTCCAAGTTCGCCTGGAAGGGCGGCAAGGACGGCGGCACCGGCTACATCCCGCAGAGCGAGCTGCCCTGGGACTACAACCCGTCCCGCGGCTACATCGTCACCGCCAACCAGGCCGTCGTGGAGACCGGCACCGGCGCCGGCAAGTACCCGAACCTGCTGACCACGGACTGGGGCTACGGCGCCCGCAGCCAGCGGATCAACGACCTCATCGAGGCGAAGATCAAGGACAACGGGAAGATCTCCACCGACGACATGCGCACCATGCAGATGGACAACAGCAGCGAGATCGCCGCGCTGCTGACCCCGATGCTCGCCAAGATCGAGGTGTCCGACCCGGACGTGCGCTCCGCCCAGAAGCTGCTGGAGGGCTGGAACTACACCCAGGAGCCCGACTCGGCGGCCGCCGCCTACTTCAACGCGGTCTGGCGCAACATCCTCAAGCTGTCCTTCGGCGACAAGCTGCCGAAGGAGCTGCGCATCGAGGGCAGCTGCATGAACGTGCGCGGCAACGGCACCGGCCCGGCCGACGACCTGGCCGAGACCGTCCGCGAATGCGGCGACCGCGACGCCGTGTCGGCGCAGCCCGACGGCGGCGACCGCTGGTTCGAGGTGGTCCGCCGCCTGGTCAAGGAGGAGAAGTCGCCGTGGTGGACGGCGCCCGCGACCCGCAGGGAGCCGGCGGCCACCAACCGCGACGAGATCTTCGCGCGCGCCATGGAGGACGCCCGCTGGGAGCTGACCGCCAAGCTCGGCAAGGACCAGTCGAGCTGGACCTGGGGCCGGCTGCACCAGCTGACGCTGAAGAACCAGACGATCGGCACCGAGGGCCCCGGCTTCATGCAGTGGCTCCTCAACCGCGGCCCGTGGAACCTGGGCGGCGGTGAGGCCACCGTCAACGCGACCGGCTGGAACGCCTCCGGCGGTTACGGGGTCACCTGGGTGCCGTCGATGCGGATGGTCGTGAACCTCAACGACCTGGACAAGTCCCGCTGGATCAACCTGACCGGTGCCTCGGGGCACGCGTACAACGGCAACTACACCGACCAGACCACGATGTGGGCCAAGGGCGAGCTGCTGGAGTGGCCCTACGGCAAGGACGCCGTCGACAAGGCGACGGTGGACACCCTGACCCTGAAGCCCGCGGGCTCCTAGCGGTCACGCGCCGAAACGGCGCACCCCCGACGGGGTGGCGACGGCCTGGACGGGGTGGTCGTGCGGTTCCTCCGGGACCCGCGCGACCACCTCGTCGTCGTAGAGGAGCACGACCAGCGCGGGATGCGCCCCGGCGCGCTCCAGCCGCTCCAGCACCCGGTCGTACGAGCCGCCGCCGCGGCCGAGCCGCATGCCGCGCCGGTCCACCGCCAGCCCGGGGAGCAGCACGGCGTCCGCCCCGGTGACGGCGTCCGGGCCGAGCCGGGGGCCGGCCGGCTCCAGCAGCCGCATCTTCCCGGGGTGCTCGGCCCCGGCGAGGGAGCCGGGACCCCCGTACGCGCCCCAGTCGAGGTCGTTGTCGGGCAGCAGGACGGGCAGCAGCACCTGCTTGCCGGCGGCGCGCAGGGCGTCGAGCAGGTCGCGGGTGCCGGGCTCGGCTCCGACGGAGACGTACGCCGCGACCGTACGGGCACCGGCCAGTTCGGGCAGGGCGAGGGCGGACCGGGCGAGCGCGCGGGCCGCAGCCTCGCGGTCGTCGGGGGACAAGGCCCGGCGGGCGGCGAGGAGTTCCCGGCGCAGTACGGCCTTCGCGGCGGGGAAGGAGCGGTTATCTGCCACTGGTGACTCAAATATCCTTGTGAAGATGGACATATATGATGATATCGACGGTGATCCGGCCTGACGTTCGGCTGGACCCACTATCGTTCCGCCCATGACTATGTTGCACCCCGTGATCAAAAAGGCCGTCATCCCGGCTGCGGGCCTCGGTACTCGGTTCCTTCCGGCGACCAAGGCGACTCCGAAGGAAATGCTCCCGGTCGTGGACAAGCCGGCCATCCAGTACGTGGTGGAAGAGGCCGTCTCGGCCGGGCTGGACGACGTACTCATGATCACGGGGCGTAACAAGCGCGCGCTGGAAGACCACTTCGACCGCAACTACGAGCTGGAATCCGCCCTCACCGCCAAGGGCGACGACGACCGGCTCAAGAAGGTCCAGGAGTCCAGCGACCTGGCCACCATGCACTACGTCCGCCAGGGCGACCCGCGCGGACTCGGCCACGCCGTCCTCTGCGCCGAGCCGCACGTCGGCCGCGAGCCCTTCGCCGTCCTGCTCGGCGACGACCTCATCGACCCCCGCGACCCGCTGCTGCGTCAGATGGCCGACATCTACGCCCGCACCGGCGGCACCGTCGTCGCGCTGATGGAGGTCGACCCCGCCAGCGTGCACCTCTACGGCTGCGCCGCCGTCGAGGCCACCGACGAGGAGGACGTGGTCCGCGTCACCGGTCTCGTCGAGAAGCCGGACGCCGCGGACGCGCCCAGCAACTACGCGGTCATCGGACGCTATGTCCTCAACCCCGCGATCTTCGACATACTGCGGGAGACCGAGCCGGGCCGCGGCGGGGAGATCCAGCTCACCGACGCCCTGCAGAAGCTGGCCGCCGACGAGACCATCGGCGGCCCGGTGCACGGCGTGGTCTTCCGGGGCCGCCGCTACGACACCGGGGACCGCGGGGACTACCTGCGGGCCATCGTCCGCCTCGCGTGCGAGCGTGAGGACCTGGGCCCGGAGTTCCGCACCTGGCTTCACCGTTACGTCACGGAGGAGATGTAGCACCTTGAGCAGTTCCGCACCGCAGGACACCGGGCAGGCCCGGCGCGAGCAGCGCCTCTGGTCGGTGGACGAGCACCTGGCGGACGTCCTCGCCACCGTCCGGCCGCTGGAGCCCATCGAGCTCCAGCTGCTGGACGCCCAGGGCTGTGTCCTGGTCGAGGACGTCACCGTGCCCGTCGCCCTCCCGCCCTTCGACAACAGCTCCATGGACGGCTACGCCGTCCGCACGGCCGACGTCCAGGGTGCGAGCGAGGAGTTCCCGGCGGTGCTGACGGTCATCGGGGACGTCGCGGCGGGCAGCGGCGAGCTGCCCACCGTGGGCCCCGGCCAGGCCGCGCGGATCATGACCGGCGCCCCGCTGCCGCCCGGCGCGGAAGCCGTCGTACCGGTCGAGTGGACCGACGGCGGCACGGGCGGCGGCGCCGCCTCCGGCATGACCCCGGCCAGCTCCGCGCCCGAGGGCGCGGGCGGCGAGGTACGGGTGCACCGGGCCGCCGAGGCCCGGGCGCACGTCCGGGCGCGCGGCAGCGACGTACAGGCCGGTGACCTGGCCCTGGCGGCGGGCACCGTGCTGGGTCCGCCGCAGATCGCCCTGCTGGCCGCGATCGGACGGGGCACCGTCCGGGTCCGGCCGCGCCCCCGCGTGGTCGTCCTGTCCACCGGCAGCGAGCTCGTCCAGCCGGGCGAGGCGCTGACCGCCGGGACGATCTACGACTCCAACAGCTTCGCGCTCGCCGCCGCGGCCCGGGACGCGGGCGCCATCGCCTACCGGGTCGGCGCCGTCGCGGACGACGCCGACACCCTGCGCTCCACCATCGAGGACCAGCTGATCCGCGCCGACCTGCTGGTCACCACCGGCGGGGTCAGCGTCGGCGCGTACGACGTGGTGAAGGAGGCGCTGACCTCCGTCGCCACCGGCGGCCCGGACGCCGAGGACGTGGACGGCGCCGGCATCGACTTCCGCAAGCTCGCCATGCAGCCCGGCAAGCCGCAGGGCTTCGGCGTCATCGGACCGGACCACACCCCGCTCCTGGCGCTGCCCGGCAACCCGGTCTCCTCCTACGTCTCCTTCGAGCTGTTCGTGCGCCCCGCGATCCGTACGCTCATGGGCCTCCCGGAGGCCGGGGTCAGCCGGCCCGGCGTGCGCGCGGTGCTCACCGCCGACAAGCCGATCGGCTCCCCGGCCGGCCGCCGCCAGTTCCTGCGCGGCACCTACGACGCCGAGAACGGCACGGTCAGCCCGGTCGGCGGATCGGGGTCCCACCTGATCGCCGCGCTGGCGCACGCCGACTCCCTGATCGTCGTACCGGAGGACGTCACCTCGGTGGAGCCCGGTGCCGAGCTGGAAGTGATCCTGCTCGGCTGAAGTGCGGCCGGTGCGGGTAGCGTGTTGCATCACACAGGCCCCCCGGGGACCCGGACGGAAGCGGCGCGCAGAGCTATGAGTACGCAGAGCAGGCTGACCCACATCGACGAGGCCGGGGCGGCCCGGATGGTCGACGTCTCCGGGAAGGACGTCACCGCCCGGACGGCCCGCGCCAGTGGACGGGTGCTCGTCTCCCCCCGGGTGATCGAGCTGCTGCGCGGCGAGGGCGTCCCCAAGGGCGACGCGCTCGCCACCGCGCGGATCGCCGGGATCATGGGCGCGAAGAGGACGCCCGACCTGATCCCGCTCTGCCACCCGCTGGCCGTCTCCGGCGTGACGGTGGACCTCAGGGTCGCCGACGACGCCGTCGAGATCCTGGCCACCGTGAAGACGACCGACCGCACGGGCGTCGAGATGGAGGCGCTCACCGCCGTCGCGGTCGCCGGGCTGACCGTCGTCGACATGGTCAAGGCCGTCGACAAGGGCGCCGTCATCACGGACGTCCGGGTGGAGGAGAAGACCGGCGGCAAGTCCGGCGACTGGGCGCGCGCGTGAACGCCCCGCGCGGCGGCGAGGTCCACAGCCACCTGCACGCCGTGCCCGCGGCGACCGCGGAGACCGAGCCCGGGACCGAGTCCGCGACGGAGACCGCCCCCGCACCGCTGCGGGCCCTGGTGGTCACCGCCTCGAACCGGGCCTCGCAGGGCGTCTACGCCGACCGGGGCGGACCGCTGCTCGCCGCGGCGCTGGAGGAGCTCGGCTTCGCGGTGGACGGCCCGCGGGTCGTCCCGGACGGCGACCCCGTCGAGCAGGCGCTCCGCGCGGGCGTGGCCGCCGGGTACGACGTCGTCCTCACCACCGGCGGTACCGGCATCTCGCCGACCGACCGCACTCCGGACGCCACGGCACGGGTGCTGGACTACGAGATCCCCGGCATCCCGCAGGCCATCCGCGCCGAGGGCCTGGCGAAGGTCCCGACCGCGGCCCTGTCGCGGGGCCTGGCGGGCGTGGCCGGACACACCCTGATCGTCAACCTCCCGGGTTCGACGGGCGGGGTGAAGGACGGCGTCGCCGTCCTGTCCCGGATCCTCCTGCACGCCGTGGACCAGATCCGCGGCGGCGACCACCCCAGACCGGCGGGACCCTCCGGGAGCACGAGCTGAACGGCCCCACCTGGCCGGTGGTCCTGGCGGACGGCGACGTCACGCTCCGGCCGATAAAGCTGCGGGACCAGAAGGCCTGGCGCGAGGTCAACCGGCGCAACCGCGAGTGGCTCCGGCCGTGGGAGGCGACCATCCCGCCGCCCGCTCCGTGGGGGCCGGTGGTCCAGCGGCCGACGTACCGCCAGATGGTGCGCCACCTGCGGGCCGAGGCGAACGCGGGCCGGATGCTGCCCTTCGTCATCGAGTACCAGGGCCGGCTCGTCGGGCAGTTGACGGTCGCCGGGATCACCTGGGGCTCGATGTGCGCCGGTCACGTCGGCTACTGGGTGGACCGCGAGGTGGCGGGCCGTGGGGTGATGCCGACGGCGGTCGCGCTCGCGGTGGACCACTGCTTCGGCCGGGTCGGACTGCACCGGATCGAGGTGTGCATCCGCCCGGAGAACGGGCCGAGCCGCCGGGTCGTGGAGAAGCTCGGCCTGCGCGAGGAGGGCCTGCGCCCGCGCTACCTGCACATCGACGGGGCCTGGCGCGACCACCTCGTGTACGCGGTCACCGTGGAGGAGGTCCCGGACGGACTGCTGCGCCGCTGGCACCGGGCGCGGCATCCGGAGAGCCCGTCGAAATAGATATCCCGCACGGGTAAGCGGGCCCGACGTCGAACGTCGATCGAAAACCGAATAGCTGTTCGAATTAAGGGTCACTGAACCGATTCGCCCATAACCTGATCCGAAGAATCACAAAAAAAGTCCGTGATATCAGCGAGATCGTGCGACACACCGGCCCAATTGGCCGATCCCGTCGGCCCGGCCCCTCTACGGTATGAGGTGTGAGCAGCAGCGGCCTCATCTACGCAGTCATTGTCGGGGCCTGGGCCGCCTACTTGGTGCCCATGTGGCTCCGGAGGCAGGACGAGCTGAACGAAGCCCGTCCGACGGAACGCTTCTCCACTGCCATTCGGCTGCTTTCCGGCCGGGCGGGAATGGAGCGCCGTTACGCCAAGGGGCTGCGTGAGCGCGGTGACGAGGAGGCGGAGCCCCAGCCCCGCGCGGACCCGGACGCCGCCACGGAGAAGGTCGAATCCGTGGACACCGACGCCCGGGCCTTCGTCGTGCCCCCGACCAGGTCGGAGCCGAGACCGGCCGCGGCCGAGCGCGAGCAGCGCGCCGAGCGGGCCCGGCGCGAGCAGCGCCTCCAGGTCCTCGCCCGGCGCCGGCGCACCACCGCGCTCCTGTTCCTCGTCTTCACCCTGGGCGCCGTCGTCGCCGCGGTGGGCGGCCTGCGCCTGCTGTGGGCTCCGGCCGTCCCGGCCCTCCTGCTGAGCACGTACATCGTGCACCTGCGGGTCCAGGAGCGGCGCCGCTACGAGTTCACGATGGACCGGCGCCGCGCCGAGGCCGCCGCGCGCCAGCTGCGCGAGAACCGCCCCCGCCGCCGCGAGCCCGAGGCCGCCGCCGGCGGCGATGCGGACCCTGCGCCACCGGTCTCCCCGCAGGAAGCCGGCCGCAGGGCGCTCGTCGAACAGACGGACCACGCCGAGTGGGTGGACCAGCAGCGCGAGCGCGAGCGAGGCCCCGCCCGCGGTGACAGCTGGGAGCCGGTCCCGGTCCCGCTGCCGACGTACGTGACGGCGCCCGTCGCCCCGCGCGCCACCGGCCCCGCGGCCCCGGACGCCTGGAGCTCGACCCGCTCCAGCACCGCCGAACCGACGGAGCCGCGCCTGCGCGCCCAGCCCGGCGCCCCGGCGCCGGAGTCCAAGCCCCAGGCGCAGACTCCGGCCCAGACGCCCACCACGCCGCGCCCCCGGGGGCGCGAGCGGGGCCGCACCCCGCTGTTCGACCAGTACGAGAGCGACGAGCGTCCGCGCGCCGCGAACGAGTGAGCGGACCTGCGCGGACGCTCCCGGAATCCGGTTTTGGAGCACCCGCGGGGGGATGCTAATGTTTCACACGTCGCAAGGGCCTGTGGCGCAGTCTGGTAGCGCACCTCGTTCGCATCGAGGGGGTCTGGGGTTCAAATCCCCACAGGTCCACAAACGACAGTTCGCGAGTAGCTCTCGGGAACGGTGACGAGATCCCGTCCGATCGAAAGATCGGACGGGATCTTCGTCGTTTCCGGGGCTTTCGATGCCTGTTCGGGGCGGTGGGTGGAGGTGTACGCGGGCTTGCGGTTGCTTCGCCCCGCTCCCGGCCCGTTCTGGCGTGACGCTGACCGCCCTCATGACTGGTGCCCGCGCAGCAGACGGATCACCTCGGTCCTGGGCAGCAGCCCTCGCCAGCCGTAAAGGTGAACGAGGCAAACGGTTACGGCAGATCAGGGCCTGCCTGCATCGTGCTCGACACCGCGTCCCCCATGACGAGACCGGGGAGGAGGGACCGCGCGAGATCTCGATGCTCGACGTACGGGCTCGTCATGTTCTCCGAGATACGAGGCAGCCAGGAGCTCATCCGGCCCAGAGCGGACTGCAGGCGCTCTTCCTCGTCCCCGAGGAGAGCTGTCATGAGAGCCACCACGTCGGCACGGTCCGTCCCCGCTGGAGCCGGCAGCTCGGCCAACCTCACGAGCAGACGTTGGTCATCCCCATCCCCACCGCACACGGATGCAAGGGCGGCGAGCGCGAACCGGATGACATCGCCCTCGTCTTCCCAGCGGGACAGCAGCCGCGGTAGCGCCCGGCCTATAGCCTGCCGCGTCAGGTAGTCAGCGGCCGGCTCCTGCCACTCTCCGCCGAGAGCCGCCGCTCGGTCGGCCAGGGAGACGGCTGCGGATGGGCCCGATGCCGCGAGACGCAACAGATCGCCGAGCAGTACCAACCGGCTGCCGGCCGCGATCGTCTCATCGCTGACCAACTCGACGAGGAAGGGAACGGCCTCGACCGTAGCGTCCGTACAGGTGCCTTGATGCGCCACGGCATCCGCGAGATCGCCAAGGAAGTCACCCGCCGTCTCGTAGGGCTCCCCGAAGGCGAACTCCTCGTCGAGCAGCCATGCCACGGCCTCCGGAGCATCTGCGATCCCGCCGTACATCCGCTCTGCAGCCGTCACTACGGCCCGGACGGCCAACGTGGGGTCACCGAGCCCGTCGCAATTCCACGCTGGACCGGCCGGAGGCCGCACAGGCTCTGTGGGGAGAGGGCCGGGAAGGGGGACCTCGGCTCCAGCCCGTTCATGAACCAGGCCGTCCCGTGTGAAGACCCCCTCGAGGGTCGCTGCATGCCCCTCGCTACCTCCTTGCTGGAAACCGCCGTGCTCACGCGCGACGCGGGCCATCCGAGCCCGCTCAGTCCGGAAGAACGGCTCCAGAGCCATCCGGTCGTGGCCGCTGTAGACGGCCAGCGAAAACACCTGCCACCAGCCTGCAAGCTCAGGATCCATTGACGGTTTGCCGTACCAGAAGCTCGACGGAACGGACCGGAAGTGATCGTGAACCCGCACCGCTGTCAACCGGTGCCCCATCCCCGCCAACTCTGCCGCAGCCGCCCGCGCCGCATCCTCACCGGGCAGGTACAGCGTGTACTGGACGCCCCAAGCTGGGCCCGCGAAGCCCATCAGCTGCACTGCCAGGTGAACATCGCCCGCTCGAAGCGCCGCTCTGCCAGATCCTCTGGGCGGATCAACCAGTACAGAACCCCGGCGTCGCCCCACATCATGTCCGCCGTGTCCTCGCTGTCGAACTGGGCCAGCAGCACCCAGTTGTCCGTCTCCTCAGACAACCGTGGGTCGTGCCAGGGCACCTCGCCGTCCAGGACCGCCTCTGCAACCTCGATCTCCACAGGGTTCTGCACCGAGTGAGCATGGCCGCCGATCTGGTGCCCTATCTCCTCGTCGAACTCCCACAGGGCGTCGAGGAAGTCCTGAGCGCAGACAGGATGGTCGTACCGGTTTCCGAGCGGAGCACCTGGAGCGAAGGCGTCCCTGACGCGCGGATGCCATGGTTCGGTCGCCGTCATCTCCGCCCGGGCGGTCAGCTGCACCGCCGGGTACGGCTTGAGCCCGTCCGGCGTTCCGCGCTCCGCCACTTTCTCGTCGGCCGCCACATAGAGCACGCGGGCACCTGCCCAGCTCGCTCGGTCCTCGGCCAGAACGAGCGCTTCACCGTCGTCCAATTGCCCGTCGAAGTAGAAGAACAGAAGTACTCCCGCTTCGGGGAGATCGATGTCCAGCGCGGCCTTCGGCAGTCGCGCGCAGTCGATCGAGGCGACGAAGGAGAGCGGACCGTGCCCCTCCCAGGTCGGCCACTCCGAGGCGACTGGCAAAGTCGGGAGGCCACCGAGTTGGCCAACCACGTCGTCAATGCCCGCCGCTACCTCAAGACGCACACCAGGGCGAAGTAGACCGAGCCACTTCTCAGTTTCCTGGGGCGACAGATGCAGCAAAGCGAGAGAGCGGAAGGCATCTCGGGAACCGTGTGTCATGAGCCCGATCATGCACGGCGCCACTAACAGAGGCCTTGGCAGCCCTCCAGCCGCACGCGCAGCTGCTCAGCTTGCAGCCGTGGATCTCCAGGCAGCGGTGACGCACCCTTCCTCCCAGTGCCACCACCCCTCCACCGCACCGCGTTCCAGAAGCTTCTGGATCCGAGGAAGGTCCGCCTCCGGCGGGATGTCAAGCGCGACCATCCCGTACCGCTCAATGCCCTCGCCCGTCGTGCCGAGTTTGTGGAAGATCTCCAGCGCACGTTGCCGGGCGGCCGCTGAGCCGCCGTCCTTGAGTACGATCAGCCGGATCGTGCAGTTCTCTGATGCTCGGACCGTCTCGCCGGCCCATCGGACACCCTCGCCATCGAGCTCCACCTGGATGATGTCGCCGCTGGCGACTCCCCGTACGAACCAGGGCGTGTTGTCCAGCCGCACCGTGCCGTCGCCGAGTTCCACGGCCCACAGACTCTCGACACTCGCCGGCGGCCAGCCGTCCTCGCCTATGTCCATCCGGAAGTGGACCTTCACGTGGTCGTCATTGATGTTCGTCACCGCGCCATCATCCACGCCGCATCCATGGGCCCGGACATGGGAGTGCGGACGGACGATGTCATCGGATCTGGACGGTGGAGCAGGTGAACGTCGTGTCCTGGAGCAGCTCGGGAGTGATGGCGACGCCGGTGAGGTGTTCCGCCAGAGCGAAGCCGGCCGGTGAGGAAAGGTCCATCTCGGTTTCCGGTGCGTCGTCGTCGACGTGGAAGCCGATGTGAGTCATGACGTCGAGGAGTTCGTCGGGTGTGGTGCCCCAGCGGTCTTCGGGGAACATGGGGTCGAAGCAGAGCCGCAGGGCCTGGTCCTCGGCCCACAGGAACGTGCCGACGGCGTTGACGTTGACGAAATGAGAGATCCAGCTCGTGCCGGCGGAGGCCGGAAGCGCTCGCTCTTCGGTGACCCCGAGGTAGCCGTTGGGCTCGATCAGCAGCGTCCAGGCGCCGACAGTCGTCACGGCGACCAGCAGACGGTCGCCATCCTCCAGCTCGTACTGGGCGAAAGCGGCATCGACGACCGCGGCTATGCCCTGCAAGGGAGCCTCCGGCCGTCCTTCCAGCCGCGATATCAGCTCAGCAGGCGACAGGCCCCGCACCAGAGTGAAGCAGTACGCCTCGGCGATGTCTGGAAAGTCGTTCTCGAACCACGCGTAGTCCGCCCCGGTCTTCGTCATGCCGTTCATCCTTGCCTCTGGGTCTGACAGCGGAGAAGGTCCGGCCGCCAGCGGGGTGGGAAGCGATCTTCCTTGGCGACTCAACCTGCTTGGATGGGCGACATGAACGGTACTCAGTCCATAGACGCCCCTTGGGGTATATCCGTGTTCGGTGCGGCGAGCGTGGATGCCGCGCCTGATGTGGCCCGACTTCGCGTGGCGGTCAAGCAGACGAGGCAGAAGGCGAGCGAGGCGTTCGAGGTCACACGGGGCAGCGTCAACCAGGTCCGGGAGGTGCTGCGCGGCCACGGGGTCCCGGACACGGCTGTGTCCACGTCGCGGCTGAACCTGGAGTCCTCATGGAACTTCGGCAATGAGCGCAAGTTCCTCGGCTACGAGTGCACGGCCGCGTTTGTGATCGAGCTGCGTGAGCTGGACATCCTGGAGACGGTGCTCGTCGATGTTGTCGAGGCCGGTGCGAACCAGGTTGCAGGTGTCGAGTTCGATGTGAGCACGAAGAAGGAGCTGCGAGCACGGGCGCGCACGGCCGCCGTCGCTGCCGCACGTGAGAAGGCTGTGCTATACGCGGAGGCCGGCGGTGTCCGGCTCGGTCCCGTCATCCACATCAAGGACGTGGACTCCGACCAGCTGCAGAACTCCTACCGTGGACACCGGCAAGGCGGTGGTGGAGGAGGAGAGGGTGACCTCGCCCCCGGCAAGGTCACTGTGACGGCGGGTGTCGTGATCGGCTTCTCGATCATCGGCGGCTGACACAAGGCACACAGGCGTGATGCCCGGCCTCGAGCGGAGCCGGGCACCGCGTTGCTTGTCTGCATGGAAGCAAGAGGGCTGCCCCTGGCGATTGCTGGACGTGCGTGAGCCCGGTGTGTGGTGCCGGGGTGTCAGGTGCTCGGGCGAACCGTCCCGGCAGCTGGGGCGGGGAAAGCCCGTTCGCGATGATGGCGGACGAAGCGCTTCCCGCGAGTTCCGTGATCGCATCGACGGCACCACTGTTTGGCCGGTGCCGATGTTGCCCCGCGGGCCCTTGAACAGGCCACGCCGGTGGGCGGGGCGGACGGTGACGAGCACCAGGCAGTCGCTGATCACCTGGACGGGTCCGTCGCCGGGCAGTTGAGGCGCACCTGCCCATCGGGTGCCCACCGACCCGCCGACAAGTTCCGGAGTTCTCGCAATAGCGCGAGCGAGTGGACAGTGCGATCTTGTGAGCTGGCCGGTCCTGGGCCAGCGGTGGATCCGCGGCCGCGGCCGGATCCTCTCGGCTGCCTGCCCGCCCCACGCCTTACGCACTATCGTGGAGGGCGCCGACCGGAAGAGGATGCGACCATGACCACCGCCCCCGGGCCCTCCCAAGGCGTCCCCCCGATGCCCGAGCGCAGCATTTCCGCGCTGCGGGCTGCAATCGCCGCGCATGCGCCGCAGCTGCTGGCCGACTTCGAGGCCAACTGGCGGGCGAAGATCGCCGACACCTACGACATCGGCGCGGCCCCCGCCTTTCTGGCGCGCTGGTGGGGCGAGTACGCCCTCGCCCGGGATCCCGAGCTCGACCACCACGTTCGCGATCTCGAGCAGCGGGCCGCCGAGTGCGCCGATCCGGACAAGGCCAAGGATCTCCTGGAAGAGGCGTCCCGAATCCACCACCAGGTGGCTTCGCTCGGGCCCGGCGAGTGAGCGCAGAGTTCACCGGCCCGCCCTGGGCCGCCGACTGGACCAAGCTGGCCGCCGAGTACCGCGACGCTTTGCCCGCCAGCGTGCGAGACCTGATCATCGACGCGGTCACCGAGCTGAAGACCTCCCGCCATCCCTACCGTGACGACCACCTCGACACGGCGAAGGTCAGCATCGAGCCCGTCCGCTCCACCGAACCCCGCGGGGCCCACATCCTTTACTTCGACCACGGACACGGCTGGCTCCGCTACACCTTCACCCACCGCACCGCCGACCCACAGATCGTCATCGAACAGATCTTCTGGCAGTAACACCCGAACGCGCAGGCACCCGCGGTTGCTGCAGTCGCCCGGCTTCATCCGGGCAGCCAGTGCCGTGCCGTCGTGAGGGGCGCCATGGCGGGTGTGTGGGAACCGTGCTCCCCTGCCGTGGGCGTCACGCAGCCGCACTGCCTCTCCCCGCCGTCTAACGTCGCCGGCGTGCTCAGGGCCTATGGCGGCTTCGCCCCCCGAAACAGCGGATGGGGATCGTTTCGGGGGTGCGCATTCGCCGTCGGCCAACCTGGGGGACGGATCCGTCCCCCAGGTGCCGCAGGGCCCCGACAGCATTGCACGCACGTCCGACACCCCAGCCGCCTGCAGAGGTGGGAAGCGATCTTCCCGCCCACGGGAAGCGATCTTCAGCTGCTTCGCGCGGCCCTGGTCAGACCCACTCGTGAACACCCCACAAACGACAGTTCGCGAGTAGCTCTCGGGAACGGTGACGAGATCCCGTCCGATCGAAAGATCGGATGGGATCTTCGTCGTTTCCGGGGCAATTGACGCTTCCGCAGCCGGCGCGGCCCGCAGGCGCACCGGGTTCAGGCGGAGTTCGGGCCTGGGGGTGCCTGCGCGGCCGGGCGGGGTGGGGTCAGGGGTGGAGGGGCTTGGTCATGCAGCGGCTGGAGTCGTGGAAGCGGTAGTGGCCGAACTTCGCCGACGGGGCGTAGCCCGAGGAGAGGTACAGGGCTATCGCCTCCGGCTGCTGGTCTCCGGTCTCCAGCACCATCCGGGTGCGGCCCGCCGCGCGGGCGTCCTCCTCCAGGACCGACAGGATGCGGCGGGCGAGGCCCAGGCCGCGGGCCTCGGGGACGACGTACATGCGCTTCAGCTCGGCGTCGCCGTCCGCGTACCCCTCCTCGTTCTCGTCCTGGCCGCGCCAGCCGCCGCTCGCGACCGGGGCGTCGGAGAGGTCGTAGGCGACGAGGTAGAGGCCCCGGGGCGGGGCGAACATCGCCGGGTCGAGGTACGTGACGTCGCCCTCGCTCTGGTAGCGCTCCTGGTACTCGAGCTGGACCTGGTCGTTGAGCTTGACCGCGTCGGGGTGGTCGTAGGGCACGGCGCGGAGCTGGATCATCCCGTGAGACATTCGAATATCGTACGGAAGCATCCCGCTATCGTGCAGGGATGCTCACTGTGACCTCCGTGAATGTGAATGGGATCCGCGCCGCCGCGAAGAAGGGCTTCGTGGAGTGGCTCGCCGGCTCCGACGCCGACGTCGTCTGCCTCCAGGAGGTGCGGGCCGAGGAGGGGCAGATTCCCGCCGAGGCCAGGGCGCCCGAGGGCTGGCACACCGTCTTCGCGCCCGCCGCGGTCAAGGGCCGGGCCGGGGTCGCGCTCTACAGCCGGCGCGAGCCGGAGCGGGTGCGGGTCGGCTTCGGCAGCGACGAGTTCGACGCCTCCGGGCGGTACGTCGAGGCGGACTTCCCCGGTGTGACCGTCGCCAGCCTCTACCTGCCCTCGGGCGAGGCGGGGACCGAGAAGCAGGACGAGAAGTACCGGTTCATGGACGAGTTCCTCGGCTACCTCCGGGAGCTCAAGGTGCGGGCCGCCGCCGACGGGCGCGAGGTCGTCGTGTGCGGCGACTGGAACATCTGCCACCGGGAAGCCGACCTCAAGAACTGGAAGACCAACCGCAAGAACGCCGGCTTCCTCCCCGAGGAGCGGGAGTGGCTCGGGAAGGTCTACGGGGAGGCCGGCTACGTCGACGTCGTGCGCGGGCTGCACCCCGACGCCGAGGGGCCGTACTCCTGGTGGTCCTACCGGGGCCGGGCCTTCGACAACGACGCCGGCTGGCGCATCGACCTCCAGGTCGCGACCGAGGGGCTGGCCGCGAAGGCGGTGAAGGCCTTCGTCGAGCGGGCCGAGACGCACCCGGAGCGCTGGTCCGACCACGCGCCGGTGACCGTGGTCTATCAGCTCGGGGTCTGATCCGGGCCGGGGGAGGGCGCGGGGGGCGGCGGTGACGCGGCCAGGAGGCGGTCCATGGCCATCGTCAGCTCCGCCTCCACCACGCTCTTCGCCAGCGGGCGCAGGCGCGGAAGGGCATCCTGCGAGGTGTGGGTCGAAATCAGCTCGGTGAACAGGGCCGCGAGCGCGTCCGCGTGTTCGCGGACCCGGCGGCCGGTCTCCAGGACGGCCGAGAGCGGGATCCCCTCGCGGACCAGGGCCGCGGAGACGTCCAGCAGCCGCCTGCTGACGTGCACGATCTCCTCGCCGTCGGTCGCGAGGTAGCCGAGGTCCAGGGAGGCCGCCAGGTTCTCCGGGGTGACCTCGCCCTCGAAGTAGTCGGCGAGGGCCTCGGGGGTCAGGCGGACGGGGGTCTCCTCCGACCAGCCGATGCCGAGCAGCTCACCCAGTTGGCCCACGTCGCGGCCGTTCTCGAAGGCGGCGGTCAGCTCGGCGATGCCGCCGAGGGTGTGGCCGCGCTCCAGCAGGGCGGCCACCGTGCGCAGCCGGGCCAGGTGGTGTTCGTCGTACCAGGCGATGCGGCCCTCGCGGCGCGGTGGGGGGAGCAGTTTGCGCTCGCGGTAGAAGCGCAGGGTGCGGACGGGGATGCCGGCCGCCTCGGCCAGTTCCTCCGTGCGGTACTCGCGCACTGTCTTCGCTTCCGTCTCGTCCTTCGCCACAGGCGCAGCCTATGGCGTACCGGCGGTAACTTTCCGGGCGCGACCCCTACCCATGAGTACGGAGCTGCTCTACTCTCCCGATTGTGCCAGTGATTGCTGGCAGTGTTGCGATGGTCTGGCAAGGCACTGCGGATGAAGCGGAGGCGGCGGGCATGGGCGAGCGCGAGCACGGGCGGCGTGAGCACGTACGGGTGGCGGTGATCGGGTCGGGCTTCGGAGGTCTCGGGGCCGCCGTACGGCTGCGGCGCGAGGGGATCACGGACTTCGTCGTCCTGGAGCGGGCGGGGTCGGTCGGCGGGACGTGGCGCGACAACAGTTATCCGGGGTGCGCGTGCGACGTCCCGTCGCACCTGTACTCCTTCTCCTTCGCGCCCAACCCGGACTGGCCGCGGACCTTCTCGGGGCAGCCCGCCATCCGGGAGTACCTGGAGCACGTCGCCGACACCTTCGGGCTGCGCCGGCACATCCGCCTCGACTCCGAGGTGCTGATGATGCGCTGGGACGCCGAGGAGCTGCACTGGGAGATCGAGACCGCCGCCGGGGAGCTGACCGCTGACGTGGTCGTGTCGGCCACCGGACCGCTGTCCGACCCGAAGATGCCGGAGATACCGGGGCTCGCCCAGTTCCCCGGGAAGGTCTTCCACTCGGCCCGCTGGGACCACGACTACGACGTCGCCGGCAAGCGCGTCGCCATGATCGGCACCGGCGCCTCCGCCATCCAGATCGTGCCCGCCATCGCCCCCGACGTGGAGCGGCTCACGCTCTTCCAGCGGACCCCGCCGTGGGTGATGCCGCGCACCGACCGGGCGATCTCCACCGCGGAGCGCTGGCTGCACCGCCAGCTGCCCTTCACCCGCGCGGCGCGGCGCGGGCTGCTGTGGGGGATCCGGGAGCTCCAGGTCAGCGCCTTCACCAAGCGGCCGAACCAGCTCGGGCTCGTCGAGGCGCTGGCCAAGGCCAACATGGCCCGCTCCATCAAGGACCCGGCGCTGCGGGCCAAGCTGACGCCCTCCTACCGGATCGGCTGCAAGCGGATCCTGCTGTCCAGCGAGTACTACCCGGCGCTGGCGCGGCCCAACGTGGACCTGGTCGCCTCCGGCCTCAAGGAGATCCGCGGCTCGGTGCTGGTCGCCGCGGACGGGACGGAGACCGAGGTCGACGCGATCGTCTTCGGCACCGGCTTCCACGTCACGGACATGCCGATCGCCGACCGGGTGGTCGGCGCGGAGGGCAAGACCCTCGCGGACGAGTGGAAGGACGGGATGCAGTCGCTGCGCGGTGCGACGGCGGCGGGCTTCCCCAACTGGATGACGATCATCGGTCCGAACACCGGGCTGGGGAACAGCTCGATGATCCTGATGATCGAGTCCCAGCTGAACTACATGGCGGACTACCTGCGCCAGCTGGCCCTCCTCGACGGGGGCAGCCTGGGCGGGAAGGTCGCGCTGGCCGCCCGGCCCTCCGCCGTGAACCAGTGGAACCGGCACGTCCAGGCGCGGATGGAGCGGACGGTCTGGAACACCGGCGGCTGCACCAGCTGGTACCTGGACGCACAGGGCCGCAACACCACCGTCTGGCCGGGCACCACCGGGGAGTTCCGCAAGGAGACGCGGTCCGTGGACCTCGCGGAGTACGAGGTCGTCCGCGCCCGGGACCGCGACCGGGAACAGGAGCGGACACCGGTGCCGGTGGGCGTGTCCCGGGCCGCCGCCGGGGCCCCCGCCGCGCCCGCGCCCGCCCCCGCGCCCGCCGCCAAGGCCCCCGTGCCGCCGGCCGGGCCGTCGTCCGCCGCCGCCGGGGAGGGGGCCGCGTGAGCCGCACGGCGCACGTCACGACCGGGCGCTACGCCCCGCCCGCCGCGGGGCGGGAGCTGGAGGCCGTCTCCGCCGACGGGGCCCGCCTCCACGTCGAGGTGCACGGGCCGCAGGGGGCGCCGGCCGTGGTGCTGGCGCACGGCTGGACCTGCTCCACGGCCTTCTGGGCCGCGCAGATCCGCGAACTGGCCACGGACCACCGGGTCATCGCCTACGACCAGCGCGGCCACGGGCGCAGTCCCGCCTCCCGCGCGTGCACCACCACCGCCCTCGCGGACGACCTGGTGGCCGTGCTGAAGGCCACCCTGGCCGCCGGGGAGCGGGCCGTCGTCGCCGGGCACTCCATGGGCGGGATGACCGTCATGGCGGCCGCCCGCCGGCCCGAGTTCGCCGAGCACGCCGCGGCCGCCCTGCTGTGCAGCACCGGGAGCGGACGGCTGGTCGCCGAGTCGCGGGTGCTGCCGCTGCGCCCGGGGCGCGCGCGGACCCGCATCACCGGCGCGGTGCTGGGCTCGCGCGCCCCGCTCGGGCCCGTCACGCCGGTCGCCCGGGCGGTCCTCAAGTACGCCACCATGGCCCCCGGTTCCGCGCCCGACGCGGTCGAGGCCTGCGCCCGCATCGTGCACGCCTGTCCCGCGGGGGTTCGCCGGGACTGGTCCCACGTGCTGGCCGGGCTGGACCTCGACGCGGACGTCGCCCGGCTCACCGTGCCCACCGCGGTCGTCGCCGGTACGAGCGACCGGCTCACCCCCGTGGTGCACGCCCGGGGGCTCGCCGCCGCCCTGCCGAACTGCGTGGGGCTGACCGAGCTCACCGGGATCGGGCACATGACCCCGATCGAGGCCCCGGAAGCCGTCACCCGCGCCCTGCGCGAACTGACCGCCCTGTACCTCCCCACCGAAGAGAAGGAGAAGACCCCGTGAGCCGCAGGAGTCTGGAAGGCCAGGTCGCCGTCGTCACCGGCGCGGCCCGCGGGGTGGGCGAACTGCTCGCCCGCAAGCTCTCGGCGCGCGGCGCGAAGATCGCGCTCGTCGGACTGGAGCCGGAGGCCCTCAAGGAGGTCTCCGAGCGGCTGCACACCGAGAGCGCCCACTGGTTCGCGGACGTCACCGACCACGAGGCGATGGCCCGCGTCGCGCAGGAGGTCAAGGAGCGCTTCGGCAAGGTCGACATCGTCGTCGCGAACGCGGGCGTGGCCTCCGGCGGCCCGTTCGCCGACTCCGACCCCGACGCCTGGCGCCGGGTGATCGAGGTCAACCTGATCGGCGGGGCCGTCACCGGCCGGGCCTTCCTGCCCGTCCTGACGGAGAGCCGCGGCTACTTCCTGCAGATCGCCTCGCTCGCCGCGATCACCCCGGCGCCCATGATGACGGCGTACTGCGCCTCCAAGTCGGGCGTCGAGGCCTTCGCCCACTGCCTGCGCGCCGAAGTCGGCTACAAGGGCGTCAAGGTCGGCGTCGGCTACCTCTCCTGGACCGACACCGACATGGTGCGCGGCGCCGACCAGGACGACGTGATGCGGGAGCTGCGCCAGCGGCTGCCCTGGCCGTCGAACCGCACGTACCCGCTGGGGCCGGCCGTCGACCGGATCGTGGCGGGCATAGAGCGGCGCTCGGCGCACGTGTACGCGCAGTGGTGGCTGCGCGGGATGCAGGGCGTGCGCGGCTACCTGCCGGCGGTCATCGCGGCCGTCGGGCAGCGCGAGATGAAGCGGTTCGAGCCGCGGCTGGCCTCCGTCTCCAAGGGGCTCGTCGGGGCCGGCGGGGCCGCGGACGAGCAGGAGCGGGCCGCGCGCACCTGAGCGTCAAATGTCGGATGTGCGAGGTTCGTCCAGTCGTGCCAGGCTGGTCGCACCCGAGCCCCCCGACATCACGCTGGAGGTACGCCATGGGCCTGAGAGACCAGTTCCACGAGAAGGCGAGGCAACTGGCCGAGCGCGCGGGCGCCGAAGCCGGACCGCCCCGCGAGGAGTCCCCGGAGGGTTCGGCGCAGCGCGCGCCGGACGCCCCGGGCACGCCCGTCCGGGCGGAGCGGCGGCGTCCCGCCGAGGCCTTCGACGACGGCTTCGGCGCGTAGCGGCGCGACCGGACCGACCGACGGAAGGGGCGCGGCCCGCGGGCCGCGCCCCTTCCCCGTGCCCCGTCCGCCCCTACGGCCGCGGCGGCAGCTCCGGGCGGCGCCGGTCCGGTACGTCCGTGTAGCCGGGCGGCACCGCCGCCGGGTCCTGCTCCAGCAGCTCCAGCGCCAGGTGCACCGCGTCGTCGAGCTGCGCGTGGCGGCCCTCGGCCCAGTCGAGCGGGGTCCGCAGGACCGCGAGGTCCGGCTCCACGCCGTGGTTCTCCACCGACCAGCCGTACTCCGGGAACCACGCCGCGTTCATCGGCACCGTGATCACCGTCCCGTCGCCGAGGGTGTGCCGGCCGGTCATCCCGACCACCCCGCCCCAGGTCCGCTGGCCGACCACCGGGCCGAGCCCCAGCAGTTTGACGGCCGCGGTGATCATGTCCCCGTCCGAGGCGGTCGCCTCGTCGGCCAGGGCGACGATCGGACCGCGGGGCGCGTTGGAGGCGTACGAGACCGGCTGGGCGCCCCGGGTCAGGTCCCAGCCGAGGATCGAGCGGGTCAGCTTCTCCACCACCAGCTCGCTGATGTGCCCGCCCGCGTTGCCGCGCACGTCCACGATCAGCGCCGGACGGGACATCTCCATCCGCAGGTCGCGGTTGAACTGCGCCCACCCCGAGCCGCCCATGTCCGGGATGTGGAGGTAGCCGCAGCGGCCGCCGCTGATCTCCCGGACCACCGCGCGCCGTTTGGACACCCAGTCCTGGTAGCGCAGCGGCCGCTCGTCGACGAGCGGGACGACGGCGACCCGGCGGGCCCGGCCGGAGCCCTCCGCGGGCCGGAACGTCAGCTCCACGGTGGTGCCGCCGGCCGCCCCCAGCAGCGGGTACGGTCCGGTCACCGGATCGACCGGGCGGCCGTCCACGTGGGTGAGCTCGGCGCCCTCCCGGATGCCCGTTCCGGCCAGCGGGGAGCGGGCCTTGGAGTCCGAGGACTCGCCGGGCAGGATGCGGCTGACCACCCAGGCGCCGTCCCGGGGGACCAGGTTGGCGCCGAGCAGGCCGATGGCCCGCTGGTAGTGCGGGGGGCCCTCGTTGCGGCGGGCGGGGGAGACGTACGCGTGCGAGGTGCCCAGCTCGCCGAGGACCTCGCGCAGCAGGTCGGCGAACTCGTCGGGTGAGGCGACCCGTTCGACCAGGGGGCGGTACTGGCGCAGCACCCCGTCCCAGTCGATCCCGCACATGCCCGGCTCCCAGAAGTACGCGCGGATGATCCGGCCGGCCTCCTCGAAGGCCTGGCGCCACTCGGCCCCCGGGTCGACCTCGTGCAGGATGCGCCGCAGGTCCAGGTAGACGGTCGAGTCGCTGTCGCCCGACTCGGTCGCCGGGACCGCGCGCAGGTCGCCGTCGTCGTTGACGACGAGCCGGGTGCCGTCCCCGCTGACCGCGAACCAGTCCAGGCCGGAGGCCAGTTCGGTCTTACGGGCCTTCGTCATGTCGAAGTGCTCCAGCGTCGGCTTGCCGCTGGTGTCCGCCGGGTTGGCGAAGGTCTCGCCGAGCGCGCCGGAGATGGGCCAGCGCAGCCACACCAGCCCGCCGCCGCTGACCGGGTACAGGGCCGAGTACTTCGACGCCGACACCGGGAACGGCGTCACCCGGCTCTCCAGCCCCTCCACCTCCACGGTCACCGCGCCGTCCCCCGCGTCCGAGTCCCCGTCGACCGGGTCGAGCCCGCCGGCCGCGGGCCGCCCGTCGGGCGAGAACGCGAACGGCGAGGGGGTCGCCGAGGACAGCGGCACCAGGTAGGGGCGGCAGCCCAGCGGGAAGGACAGGTCCCCGGTGTGCACGTCGTACACCGGGTCGAAGCCGCGCCACGACAGGAAGGCGAGGTAGCGGCCGTCCCGGGTGAAGACCGGACTCTCGTCCTCGAAGCGGCCGTTCGTGACGTCGATGATCGTGTGGGCGCCGGGACCGGAGATCCGGGCCATCTTGATCTGCCGCAGCGAGCGGCCGATGCCCGGGTGCGACCAGGTCAGCCAGCACCCGTCGGGGGAGAAGGCCAGGTCGGTGACGGGTCCGTTGACGGACCGGATGAGCTCGGTGACCTCGCCGTTGGACTCCTCCGTCGCGTCGATGAGGAGCAGCCGCCCGTCGTTGGAGGCGATCGCGAGGCGCTCCCCGTCCGGATCGGACAGCAGCTCCAGTACGCGCCCCAGCTCGCCGGAGGCGAGCCGGCGCGGCTCCCGCTCCCCGGAGGCCCGCGGCAGGTAGGCGATCTCGACCGCGTCCTCGCCCTCGGCGTCGGTGACGTACGCGACCTGCCCGCCGCTCCCGAGCATCTCCGGCAGCCGCACCCGCACGCCGGGGGTGTCGGCGATGGTCCGGGCGGGCCCGTCGCGGTGGGTCAGCCAGTACAGGCTGCCGCGCACCACGACCGCGCTGGCCCGGCCGGTGGCGTCCACCGAGAGCGAGTCGACGTGGTGGGCGGCCGGCACCTGGTAGCTGCGCCGGCCCGCGCGGGGACCCCCCAGCCGGACCCGGAGCTTGCGCGGGACCGCGTCGGGGGCCAGCGACTCCACGAGCCACAGGTCCCCGGCACACTGGTAGACGATCCGCGAGCCGTCGCTGGAGGCGTGCCGGGCGTAGAACTCCCGGTGGTCGGTGTGCCGGCGCAGGCCGGTGCCGTCCGGCAGGCAGGAGTACAGGTTGCCGACGCCCTCGTGGTCGGACAGGAAGGCGATCCGCCCGGCCACGAACATCGGGGAGTCCAGGTGGCCCTCGATGTCCTCCAGGAGCCGGGTGCCGTGCAGCCAGAGCCGGCCCGTTGCGCCGCCGCGGTAGCGCTTCCAGGCGGCCGGCTCGTGAGGGGGCTTTCCGGTGAGCAGCAGGGTGCGCCGCTCGCCGTCCTCGCCGTCGTGCACCTGGAGGTCGGAGACCGGCCCCCAGGGCAGGCGTCCGCCGGGGCTGCCGTCGGTGGGGAGGCTGTACGCCCAGGCGAAGTAGGAGAAGGGCTGGCCGTGCGAGGAGACGGCGAGGATGTCGCTGCGGCCCTCCTCGTCGGGCGGCGTCCAGCCGCAGACGCGGGTGTCGGTGGCGCCCCAGTGGCTCAGCTGCCGGGCCGGGCCGCCGTCCACGGGGGCGAGGTGGATCTCGGGGTCGAGGCTGCGCCAGGTGGTGAAGGCGATGTGCCGGCCGTCGGGGGAGAAGCGGGGGTGGCTGACCCGGGTCCGGTCGACGGTGATCCGCCAGGCCCGGCCGGGGTTCTGTCCGTCGGGGACCAGCGGGGCGACCCAGAGGTCGTCCTCGGTGGCGAAGCACAGCAGGTCGTCGTGCAGGTGCGGGAAGCGGAGGTACGCGACGTCGTGACTCACCCCCCAATGCTTTCCGCGGCAGGGGGGCCCGGCAACTCGTACAGGTGATCCATGACACCCCCCGAAGCGAAACGGTACGGTTTCGTTTCGCTAGGCGCGGGGGTATGGTCTAAGCGTACGGAACAGTTTCGTTCGGACGGAGGGTGGCGGACATGACCGAGGCGATGGCGGCTCGGCGCAGCCGGATCACCCCCGAACGGCAGGCCGAACTGCACGAGGCGGTCCTCGACCTCCTGCGTGACGTCGGCTACGAGGCGCTGACCATGGACGCGGTCGCCGCCCGGACGAAGTCCAGCAAGGCCACCCTCTACCGCCAGTGGGGGAGCAAGCCGGAACTGGTCGCCAAGGCCCTTCGGTGCACGCAGCCCGTCTCGCTGCGCGAAATCGACACGGGCACCCTGCGCGGGGACTTCGCGCGCATGGTGGCGCACTCGGACGACGCGCAGATGGCCAAGGACACCGCGCTGATGCGGGGTCTGGCCCACGCCGTCCACGAGAGCCCGGAACTCCACCAGGCGCTGCGGGACCTGCTCGTCGACCCGGAGATCAACGGTCTCCAGCACATGCTCCAGCACGCGGTGGACCGGGGCGAGATCCGCCCGGACTGTCCCGCCCTGGATTTCGTACCCCACATGCTCATCGGGGCGTTCATCGCGCTCCCGCTGATCGAGGACCGGCCCGTGGACCGGGCGTTCCTCGGTGACTTCATCGACGCCGTGGTGTTCCCCGCCCTCGGCGTCTGATCCGCCCCGTCCCCACCACCGCCTCCCGCTGCTCCTGACACGCCGCTCTCGTCGTCGGGCCGGCTCACCATGCCCTGATCCGCCTCGGATCCATCCCACGACCTGAACGGGAGAACCACGACGTGGCCACCTTCCTCTACCGGCTCGGCCGGGGCGCCTTCCGGCGCCGCCGCCTCGTCGCCCTCGTCTGGGTGGCGCTGCTGTTCGTCGCCGGCTTCGGTGCCGCATCGGCGTCCGCGCCCACCTCCGGCTCCTTCTCCATACCCGGTACGGAGGCCCAGAAGGCCTTCGACCTGCTGGACCAGCGCTTCCCGGGCATGGCCGCCGACGGCGCCACCGCCCGCATCGTCATCAAAGCCCCCGAGGGGGCCAAGGTCACCGACCCCGGCACCAAGACCGAGGTCGAGAAGATCGTCTCCGAGCTGAAGTCCGGCCCGGGCTCGCAGCAGATCTCCTCGGTCGCCGACCCGTACCAGTCCCAGGCCGTGAGCCAGGACGGTTCCACCGCCTACGTCAGCGTCAAGTACGACGTCAGCGGCATGGAGCTGAAGGACGAGACGCGCGACGCGCTGAAGGACTCCGGCAAGGAGGCCACCGCCGCGGGGCTGAACGTCCAGATCGGCGGCGACGCCCTGATGGCAGCCCCCGAGACCGGGTCCGGCGAGATCATCGGCATCGCGGTCGCCGCGATCGTCCTCGTCATCACCTTCGGCTCGCTGATCGCGGCCGGGCTGCCGCTGCTGACCGCGCTGATCGGCGTGGGCATCGGCGTCTCCTCGATCACCGCGCTGGCCAACGTGCTGGACCTCGGCTCGACCACCTCCACCCTCGCGATGATGATCGGCCTCGCGGTCGGCATCGACTACGCCCTCTTCATCGTCTCCCGCTACCGCGCGGAACTCGCCGAGGGCCGTGAGCGCGACGAGGCCGCGGGCCGGGCCGCCGGAACCGCCGGTTCCGCCGTCGTCTTCGCCGGTCTGACCGTGGTCATCGCCCTGGTGGGCCTGGCCGTCGTCAACATCCCGATGCTGACCAAGATGGGCTTCGCGGCCGCCGGAACCGTGGTCATCGCGGTCCTGGTCGCCCTGACCCTGGTCCCGGCCATCCTCGGCTTCGCGGGGAAGAAGGTCCTGCCCGCCGGTACGAAGAGCAGGCTGTTCGGCAAGGGCCGCCCGGCCGAGGCCGAGCCCAAGGCCAACGGCGGCACCCGCTGGGCCCGCTTCGTCCTGCGCCGCCCCGTCATGGTGCTGCTGGCCGGCGTGATCGGCCTCGGGATCATCGCGATCCCGGCGAGCAAGCTGGAGATGGGCCTGCCGGACGACGGCGCCCAGCCGGTCTCCACCACCCAGCGCCAGGCGTACGACCTGCTGTCCGACGGCTTCGGCCCGGGCTTCAACGGCCCGCTGATGGTGGTCGTCGACGGCGACAAGGCGCTCGCCGACAAGACGGTCGACCAGATCAAGGGGCTGGAGGGCGTGGCCGCGGTCACTCCGCCGAACCTCAACGAGGCCGGCGACGCGGGCGTCATCACCGTCATCCCGAAGGACCGTCCGTCCTCGACGCAGACCGAGGACCTGGTCCACGAGATCCGCGCGGTCAGCGGTGACGAGGTCCTCGTCACCGGCGCCACCGCGATGAACATCGACTTCTCGCAGAAGATGAACGACGCGCTGCTGCCCTACCTGGCGCTCGTGGTCGGCCTCGCCTTCCTGCTCCTGATGCTGGTGTTCCGCTCGATCCTGGTTCCGCTCAAGGCCGCCCTCGGCTTCCTGCTGTCGGTCGTCGCGGCCCTCGGCGCGGTCGTCGCGGTCTTCCAGTGGGGCTGGCTCGGCTCGCTGTTCGGGGTGGAGCAGACCGGCCCGATCATGTCGATGATGCCGATCTTCATGGTGGGCGTGGTCTTCGGCCTGGCCATGGACTACGAGGTCTTCCTCGTCACCCGCATGCGCGAGGCGTACGTGCACGGAGAGCGTCCCGGCCAGGCGGTCGTGACGGGCTTCCAGTACAGCGCCCGGGTGGTCGTGGCCGCCGCCGTCATCATGATCGCGGTGTTCGCGGGCTTCATCGGGGCCAGCGAGCAGATGGTCAAGATGATCGGCTTCGGACTGGCCGTCGCCGTCTTCTTCGACGCCTTCGTGGTCCGCATGGCCATCGTCCCGGCCGTCCTCGCCCTGCTCGGGCACAAGGCCTGGTGGCTGCCGAAGTGGCTGGACAAGCTGCTGCCGAACGTGGACGTGGAGGGCGAGAGCCTGCGCAAGCACCTCGCCGGCGGCTCCACCCCGCCGGAGGGTCCGGACAAGGACCGCGAGCTGGTCAACGTCTGACGGCTCCGGCCCGACGGCCCGGCCCCGTACCGCCTGATCGCCAGGTGGTACGGGGCCGGGCCGTTTGCGCCTACCGGGTGGCGGAGGCGTACGTACGGCGCAGGAAGCGGCGCAGCACGGCGATGTCGAACTGCACCACGGCGACGCCCTCGGGGGAGTGGAACTCGACGACCGCCTGGACGCGGCCGCAGGGCCAGACGCGTACGTCCCCGGTCCCCGTCGGGGTCACCAGGCCGGCCTCCAGCAGGGCGCGGGGGAAGACCCACTCGTTGTCCGTGCCCTCGGGGGAGAGGTCCGCGGGGAAGACGATCCGGACGGCCAGGGGTTCGTCGGGGTCGAAGCGGAGGAAGGCCGGGACGGTCCGGTAGAACGGGTCGTCGGTGATCACGCGCGCCCTGGCGCGTTCCTCGACGGCGGCCGCGGTCGCGGTGGCCGCTCCGGCGGCGGGCGGATTCTCGGCGGTCGCTGACATCGACACGACTCCTCGAAATCGGAACATTTGAGTCCGTTTGTCCGTCCAGCCTCGCACATTCCCACGAAAGCGCACGGGTCCATTTGTGACGGAGACGCTCTTGCCAACCGTTCGCAAGTGGGCACTATTCTTGAACGGTTAAAGACTTTGTAAGTCTGTGTGAGGAAGCGGAGCCATTCCATGCATGTGCCCGACGGATTCATCAACGCACCCGTCTCGGTGGCCGCCGGAGTGGTGGCCGTCGCCGCGGTGGGCGTCAGCCTGCGCGGCGCGCGCCGCGAGCTCGACGAGCGCACCGCCCCGCTCGCCGGTCTCGTGGCCGCCTTCGTCTTCGCCGTCCAGATGCTCAACTTCCCGGTGGCCGCCGGCACCAGCGGCCACCTGCTCGGCGGGGCGCTCGCCGCGATACTCGTCGGCCCCTACACCGGCGTGCTGTGCGTCTCGGTGGTGCTCCTCATGCAGGGCATC
Organism: Streptomyces sp. NPDC048461; assembly: GCF_055587105.1. Classification (NCBI taxonomy): domain Bacteria; kingdom Bacillati; phylum Actinomycetota; class Actinomycetes; order Kitasatosporales; family Streptomycetaceae; genus Streptomyces; species Streptomyces sp. NPDC048461. The sequence continues at coordinate 124,280 of NZ_JBVJGW010000011.1, forward strand.
CTCTTCGCCGACGGCGGGCTGACCGCGCTGGGCGTGAACATCACCGTCATGGGCGTCGTCACCGTGGTCGTCGCGTACGCGCTCTTCCGCGGGCTGCTCAAGGTGCTGCCGCCCACCCGCCGCTCCGTGACCGCCGCCGCCTTCACCGGCGCCCTCGTCTCCGTACCGGCCGCCGCCGCGGCCTTCACCGCCGTCTACGCCGTCGGCGGTACCACCGACGTCCCGCTCGCCAAGGTCTTCACCGCCATGGTCGGCGTACACGTCCTCATCGGCATCGGCGAGGCCGCCATCACCGCCGCCACCGTCGGCGCCGTCATCGCCGTCCGCCCCGACCTGGTGCACGGCGCGCGCGGGCTGCGCGCGCCGCTCCGGCTGCGCGTCGGCGGCGAGCTCGTCGAGGCCCCCGCCGCCCAGGCCCCCGCGCCGGCGGCCCACCGCTCCACCCGGACGTTCTGGCTGACCGGGCTGGCCACCGCCCTCGTCCTCGCCGGATTCGTCTCCTTCTACGCCTCCGCCAACCCCGACGGCCTGGAGAAGGTCGCCGCCGACAAGGGCATCGACGCCAAGGTCGAGGACCACGCGGCCGCCGGCTCCCCGCTCGCCGACTACGGCGTCAAGGACGTCGAGGACCCGCGCCTGTCCGGCGGCCTCGCCGGGGTCATCGGCGTCGGCGCGACCGTCGCCGTCGGCACCGGCGTCTTCATCGCCGTGTCCCGCCGCCGCCACCGCGCCGACGAGCTCACCGCGGCCTCCACGGCGCCCCCCGCGGCGGGCTGACATGGGAACCGGCCACGCCCACACGCTCTACCGGCACGGGCACTCGCCGGTCCACGGCCTCCCGCCGCACTGCAAGCTCGCCGCGACCTTCGCCTTCGTCCTGGTCGTCGTGTCCACACCGCGCGAGGCGGTGTGGGCCTTCGGCCTGTACGCCGTCCTCGTCGCCGGGGCCGCCGCCGTGGCCCGCATCCCCGCGGGCTTCCTGCTCCGGCGGCTCGTGATCGAGGTCCCGTTCGTCGCGTTCGCCGTCCTCATGCCGTTCGTGGCGGAGGGCGAGCGGGTCGAGGTGCTCGGCATGTCGCTCAGCGTCTCCGGGCTCTGGGGCGCCTGGAACGTCCTGGCCAAGGGCACCCTCGGCGTCGCCGCCTCCGTGCTGCTCGCCTCGACCACCGAACTGCGGGCGCTGCTGCTCGGCCTCCAGCGGCTGAAGCTGCCGCCGCTGCTCGTACAGATCGCCTCCTTCATGATCCGCTACGGCGACGTGGTCACCGACGAGCTGCGCCGGATGTCCGTCGCGCGGCGCTCGCGCGGCTTCGAGGCCCGCGGCGTCCGGCACTGGGGCGTCCTGGCCAAGACGGCCGGGGCCCTGTTCATCCGCTCCTACGAGCGCGGCGAGCGGGTGTACCTGGCCATGGTCAGCCGCGGCTACGCCGGCTCGATGCCGGTGATCGACGAGGTGACGGCCACCCGCACCCAGTGGGCGTACGCCGCCGTGCTCCCGGTGACGGCGCTCGCCGTCTGTCTGATGGGATGGACCCTGTGACGACCGCACCCTCGCTGGAGATCTCCGGCCTCGCCTACGCCTACCCCGACGGCCACCAGGCCCTCTTCGGAGTGGACCTGACCGTCGGCCGCGGCGAGCGCGTCGCCCTCCTCGGCCCCAACGGCGCCGGCAAGACCACCCTCGTCCTGCACCTCAACGGGATCCTGACCGGCGGCGTCGGCTCCGTCACCGTAGCCGGCCTGCCCGTGGAGAAGCGGAACTTCGCCGAGGTCCGGCGGCGGGTCGGGATCGTCTTCCAGGACCCCGACGACCAGCTGTTCATGCCCACCGTCCGGGAGGACGTCGCCTTCGGCCCGGCAGCGGCCGGCCTGCGCGGCGCGGAGCTGGAGCAGCGGGTCCACGCCGCCCTGGAGCAGGTCGGCATGGCCGGCTTCGCCGACCGGCCCCCGCACCACCTGTCCTTCGGGCAGCGCCGCCGCGTCGCGGTGGCGACCGTACTGGCCATGCGGCCCGAGATCCTCGTCCTCGACGAGCCCTCGTCCAACCTGGACCCGGCCTCGCGGCGCGAGCTCGCCGACGTCCTGCGGTCCCTGGACGTGACGGTCCTCATGGTCACGCACGACCTGCCGTACGCCCTGGAGCTGTGCCCGCGGGCCGTGATCCTCAGCGAGGGCGTCATCGCGGCCGACGGACGCACCCAGGACCTGCTGTGCGACGAGCGGCTGATGCGGTCCCACCGCCTGGAGCTGCCGTTCGGGTTCGACCCGCGCTCCGTGCACGTGGCATAGGGGGACGGCCGGCATAAGGGGACGACCGGCATAAGGGGACGGCGCCGCGTGTTGGACCGCTCGTGAACATCCAGGGTGAGGTGGCGGAGGGTTTCGAGGCCGTCCGCGAGGCCTTCGTACGCAACTTCGAGGTGCTGGGGGACCGGGGCGCGGCCGTGGCCGTGTACCGGGACGGGCGCCGGGTCGTCGACCTGTGGGCCGGACCGAAGGACGCGGACGGCGTCGTCGACGGGGGCTCCGCCGAGCCGTGGGGAGCGGGGACCGCGCAGGTGGTCCGGTCGGCCACCAAGGGGGTCGCCGCCGCCGTGCCGCTGCTGCTGCACCAGCGGGGGCTGCTGGACCTGGAGGCGCCGGTGGGCTCGTACTGGCCCGAATTCAAGGCGGGCGGCAAGGACCGGGTCCTCGTACGGGACCTGCTCGCGCACCGGGCCGGGATACCCGCGCTGGACCGGAGCCTGACCCCGGCCGAGGCCGTCGACGGGACGACCGGGGCGCGCGCCGTCGCCGCACAGCGGCCCTTCTGGGAGCCCGGCACCGACCACGGCTACCACGCGCAGACGTACAGCTGGCTGCTGTCGGAGCTGGTGCTGCGGGTGACCGGCACCCCGCTCGGCCACTGGCTGGCGGCCGAGGTCACGGGCCCGCTGGGGCTGGACTTCTGGATCGGGCTGCCCGGAGCCGAGGCGGCGGCCGGCCGGGTGGGCCGCGTCGCCCCGGTGGAACCGCCGGAGCGGGCTGGTTCGCTGAGGATCCGGCCGCGCAGGAACGTGTCCGAGGCGTACGCCGACCCCGCCTCCCTGACCCGGCGCGCCTTCGCCGCCATCGATCCGCTGCCGGACGAGAACGCCCCGGAGTACCGGGCCGCCGAACTCCCCGCCTCGGCGGGCATCGGCACGGCGCGGGCCCTGGCCGGCTTCTACGCGGCGCTGCTGGACGACACCGAGGACGGCGCCCGCCTGTTCACCCCGCGCACCACGGCCCTCGCCGGGTCGGAGCTGTCCGCGGGCCCGGACCGGGTGCTCGTGGTGAACACCCGCTTCGGCCCCGGCTACATGCTGCACGGCGCCGCCTCGCCCCTGCTGTCCCCGGCCTCCTTCGGGCACCCGGGACGCGGGGGCTCGCTGGCCTTCGCCGATCCCGAGGCGGGCGTCGGCTTCGGGTACGTCACGAACGCCCTGGCCAAGTCGGTCACCGCCGACCCGCGGGCACAGGCCCTGGTCCGGGCGGTGCGCGCCTGCCTCTAGGCCGTCTCTTTCGGATCTTGCCGGGCCCGCGACGCCCGGCACCGCGCCCGGCCGCACTGCCAGGGCAACCGAGTACGTCCAGTACACGGGCGCCCTGACAGCACGACCAGGCACGGCACCAGACGCCGCGGGCTCGGCCGACAAGATCCGAAAGAGACGGCCTAGGCCGGGGGAGGCCGTCGGCCCTCAGGCGGTGGCCGGCCGTTCGCGTACGTCGGCCAGGACGGCCCCCGCGTGCGCGAGCAGCTCCTCGGGGGGCATCGGGAACACGGTGTGCGGGGTGCCGGCGGCCGCCCAGACGACGTCGTGGTCGAGCAGCGCCCGGTCGGCCAGCACCCGGGTCCGGGTGCGGTGGCCGAAGGGCGGGACGCCGCCGATGGCGTACCCGGTGGTCTCGCGGACCACGGCGGCGTCGGCGCGGGTGACGCGCGCGGCCCCGAGTGCGCGGCGGACCGCCTCGACGTCGACCCGGGAGGCGCCGTCGACGAGCACCAGCACCGGTACCCCGTCCGCCGCGAAGATCAGCGACTTGGTGATCTGGCTGAGTTCGCAGCCGATCGCGGCGGCGGCGTCGGCGGCGGTGCGGGTGCCGTCCGGGAAGCTGCGGACGGCCGACGCGTCGAGGCCGAGGCGGGTCAGGGCCTCGGCGAAGAGGGGGTGCGGGGTGGTCATGGGGGCACGGTATCCCCACGGGGCGGCGGGCGGGTACGGCGTGGTCGCGGGGCCGGCGGGGCTCGGCCCCGCGCCCCGGGGGCTGGCCGGCCCCGCTTCCGGGGGCCCCGCCCCCGGACCCCGCGCCTCAAGCGTCGGCGGGGCTGGGGGCGGGGGCCGCCTGGGGCGGGCGGGTCAGCGCGTGCCGAGCACCGAGGCGACGATCGGGCCCGCCGCGTCGCCGCCGTGGCCGCCGCCCTCGACCATCGCCGCCGCGGCGACGTCGCCGCTGAACCCGGTGAACCAGCTGTCGGGGCTGCCCGCGCCGTCGACCTCCGCGGAGCCGGTCTTCGCGCCCTTGTCGCCGCCGACCGGCGCCATCGCCCTGGCGCCCGTACCGCTGGTCGCCGTCAGCCGCATCATCGACACCAGCTGCTGGTGCACCGCCGGCTTCATCCGCCGCTCGGCCGTGGCGACCGTACGGCCGTCGAGGTCCGGGGAGACCAGCAGCGGCTGGCGGAACACCCCGGAGCGCGCGGTCGCGGTGATCGACGCGACGTTCAGGGGGTTCATGGTGATCCGGCCCTGCCCGATGTACGCGGCGGCCTCCTCCGCGCCCGTCGCCGTCGGCACCTTGCCGTCCGTGGACTTGACGCCCGTCTTCCAGTCCAGCCCGATGCCGAAGACCTCCTGGGCCTCCTTCGACAGCGCCGCGTCGTCGCGCACGTCGTCGATCGGCTTGATGAAGGCGGTGTTGCAGGACTGGGCGAAGCTCTTGGCGAAGGTCGCGCCGGGCAGTTCGAAGTTCTTCAGGTTGTGGAAGGTGCGGCCGCCCCAGACCACCTCCTTCGTGCACTCCGCCGGCTTGTCGGCCGCGACCAGTCCGCGGTCGAGCAGCATCGCGGCCGTCACGACCTTCATCGTCGAGCCCGGCGCCCGGTTGCCCGTCATCGCCGCGTCGTAGCCGTCCGCGCGGTGGTTGGCGATGGCCAGGATGTGCCCGTTGCTCGGCTTGACGGCGACCACCGAGGCCTCGGGGTACTTGGCCACGGCCTGCTCGGCCGCCGCCTGCACCTTCGCGTCCAGGTACGTCTTCAGGGTGCTCGGCTCGCCCTCCACCAGCGTCAGCAGGGTCCGCCGGGTGCCGCTCCCGCCGGCGGGCTCGATCCACAGCTCGGCGCCCGCCTTGCCGCCGCCCTTGGCGCCGTACGTCTCGCGCAGCTGGGCCAGGACCGTCCGCAGCGAGGGGTACTTCTCCGCGGTCAGCTCCTCGCCGTTGCGGTCCACGGCCTTCACCGGCGGGGTCGCGGGCGCGCCGGCGCGCAGCGTCTCGCCCGTGCCGAGCTCCGGGTGGACGATCGAGGACTGCCAGTCGACCAGGGGCTTGCCGCTGGTCAGGCCGCGCACCACGGTCAGCTTGGAGTCGTAGGCGAGCGGCTTGGTGACGCCCTCGTACGTGATCTCCGCCGCGACCTTGAAGGGCACGGTGGTCCCGGTGGGCGGGCCGGGCGTGATCACGGCCTTCGACACGTGCGCCTTGGCCGTGAAGTCGCCCAGCGCGGTCTGCGCGGCCGCGGCGTTGTTCGTCAGGTCGGCGGCGGTCCTGCCGTCACCCGCGGCCCACGCCGACAGGAAGGCCTTGGCGGCCGAGGCGGCCTCCTTCTCGCCGACCGGCCCGCTGCCCTTCTCCGACCGCACGGCGGTGCCGCCGGAGGCGTCACCGCCCGCGCCGTCGTCCCCCACCAGCGCGTACACCCCGTACGCGGTTCCGCCCACCATCGCCAGGAACACCCCGCCGATGACGGCACTCTTCGCTGCCCCGTTCACTACTGGTCCCTCCCCCGGGAAAACACATCGCTTCTCTGAACGCGTTCAAAGAATCTCAGGTGCAGACCTTACGCTGTGCATACACAACCGTTCAGCCTTGTTACCGGACCGGAACATCTCCCAGGAGCCCCATGCGTCCCAGGAACGTCGTGCACGAGGTGGAAGCGGCCCGGGTGGACGGGCCGCCGCCGGACCTGATCTGGTACACGGCGTACGGCTCGAACATGCACCTGGACCGCCTGAACTCCTACATCGCCGGCGGCGCCCCTCCGGGGTCCTCCCACCGCCACCCCGGGTGCCGCGACCGGCGCGCCCCGGCGCGGTCGGTCGCCGTCGAGCTGCCGGGCCGGCTGTACTTCGCCACGGAGTCCGTGGTGTGGACCGGCGGCCGGGGCTTCTACGACCCGGCGCCGCCGGGCCGCACCCGGGCGCGGGCCCACCTGGTGTCGGCGCGGCAGTTCTCCGACATCGCGGCCCAGGAGATGTACCGGGAGCCGGGCGCCGACCTCGACCTGACCACGGTCCTGCGCACGGGCCGCGACGTGCTGGGGCCCGGCCGGTACGAGACGCTGATCTGCCCCGGCGCGCTGGAGGGCGTCCCGGTGCTGACGTTCACGGCGCCGTGGGCCATGGCGGACGTGCCCTGGGCCGCGCCCTCGGCCGCGTACGTACGGCTCCTGGCGGCGGGCCTGCTGGAGACCGGAGCGTGGGACGAGCGCTCCGTCGCCGCGTACCTCGCCCGCTGCCCGGGCGCCTCGGGCCACTGGACGGAGTCCCGCATCACGACCCTCCTGAACCCGGCCTGACACCGCCTGGCGGCGCCGCCAGGCGGGACGCCCGCTAGACCCAGGTGTCCAGCCACATGCGGTTGCGCCAGGAGTCCATCGGCAGGGTCTCGCCGGTGTAGATGGGCCAGAAGTAGATGAAGTTCCACACGATCAGCAGGACCAGCACGCCCGCCCCGATCGCGCCCAGGGCGCGCCGGCGTTCCGACGAGCCCGCCGGGCCCAGCAGGGCGCCGATCATCATCGCCACCGCCAGGCACAGGTACGGGACGAAGACGACCGAGTAGAAGAAGAAGATCGTCCGCTCCTGGTAGTTGAACCAGGGCAGCAGGCCCGCGCCCAGCGCGCACGCGATCGCGCCCGCCCGCCAGTCGCGGCGGAAGAACCACCGCCACAGCACGTACAGCAGCGCGAAGCAGCCCGCCCACCACAGCAGCGGGGTGCCCAGGGCCAGGACCTCGCGGGCGCACTTGCCCGCCTCCGTCGCCGGGCAGCCGTCCGTGCCGGGGCCGGGGGACTCGTAGAAGAAGGAGACGGGCCGGCCCAGGACCAGCCAGCTCCACGGGTTGGACTCGTAGGTGTGCCCGGAGGTCAGGCCGACGTGGAAGCGGTAGACCTCGGTCTCGTAGTGCCACAGGCTGCGCACCCACTCGGGCAGGAAGGACAGGGCGCTGCCCTGGTCGTTCTTGGCGGCCCAGTCGCGCAGGTAGCCGCCCTTGCCGTTGTCCGGGCTGAAGATCCAGCCCGACCAGGACGCCACGTACGTCGCCACCGCCACCGGCACCGTCGACACGAAGGCGGGCAGCGCGTCGCGCCGCAGCATCGAGGCGTACGGGGCGCCCGCGCCCGCCGTGCGGCGCGCGGCCGCGTCCCACAGGACGGTCAGGACGCCGAAGAAGGCCAGCGCGATGAAGCCGTTCCACTTCGTGCCCGCGGCCAGGCCGAGGCAGACGCCGGCCAGGATGCGGTACGGCCGCCAGCCCAGCCCCAGCGTCTCGGCGATCGTCGTGTCGGGCCTGGTCCGGCCCTCCTCGTCCACCGGCAGCGCGCCGGCGAGTCTGGCCCGGGCCCGGTCCCGGTCGACGAGCAGCGCCCCGAAGGCGGCCAGCACGAAGAACATCAGCACCAGGTCGAGCAGCGCGGTCCGGCTCATGACCAGGTGCAGGCCGTCCACCGCCAGCAGCGTGCCCGCCAGGCAGCCGAGGAACGTGGACCGGAAGAGGCGGCGCCCGATCCGGCACAGCATCAGCACCGACAGCGTGCCGAGCACGGCGGTCATGAACCGCCAGCCGAAGGGGGTGAGGCCGAACATCCACTCGCCGAGCCCGATGACCCACTTGCCGACCGGCGGGTGCACCACGTAGCCGGGGTCGACCGGCAGCGGCACCCCGTCCGGGTTCGCGAGGATCGACTTGTCGATGTCCTTGGGCCAGCTGGCCTCGTAGCCCTGACGGATCGTGGCCCAGGCGTCCTTGGCGTAGTACGTCTCGTCGAATATCACCGCCTTCGGGCTGCCCAGGTGCACGAACCGCAGCACGCCGGCGACCAGCGCCACCAGCAGCGGACCGGCCCACGCGACGATGCGCTGCCAGGTGCCCCACACCTCGGGCGGCAGCCCGAAGGTCGCCCACAGCTGCGCCGACGGCCTGGCGTACGGGGGCACCAGGCGGGTGCGGACGTCCGGGCGGGGCCCGGTCCCCGCCGGGGGCGCGTAGCCGAAACCGCGCAGGCGGCGCAGCCATGTGGGCGGCTCTTCTGCGCGTCCCGCGGGCGGGGCGGGCGGGGCCCCCGCGGGGCTGGGCGGCGGCGTCGCGGTACTGGTCACCGGGTCATCGTAGGGAACCGATCTGTGGGAGCCCCAGTCGCCGCGTGCCCACCGGGCGAACCGGGCCCCGCGGGGCCGCCCGGCCCCGGCCCCGGCCCCGGCCCCGACCCCGCCCCGGCCCCGCGCCCGGCCCCGCCCGACCCCGACCCCGCCGCGGGCCGGGCCGGCCGGGCGGGCTGAGAGGATGGGGCGGTGACAACCGACCAGCCCCGCGGCACCGAACCCGTCCACACGCCCGCCGGCCAGGCAGGCGTCCTCGTCCTCGCCGGGACCCCGATCGGCGACCTGGCGGACGCCCCGCCGCGGCTCGGCGCCGAGCTGGAGCGGGCGGACGTGATCGCCGCCGAGGACACCCGGCGGCTGCGCCGCCTCACGCAGGGGCTGGGGGTGCACACCACCGGGCGCGTGCTCTCGTACTTCGAGGGCAACGAGTCGGCCCGCACCCCGGAGCTGGTCGAGGCCCTGGAGGCGGGCAAGCGGGTGCTGCTGGTGACCGACGCGGGCATGCCCTCCGTCTCGGACCCCGGCTACCGGCTGGTCGCCGCCGCCGTGCAGAAGGACATCAAGGTCACCGCCGTGCCCGGCCCGTCCGCGGTGCTCACCGCGCTCGCGCTCTCCGGACTGCCCGTGGACCGGTTCTGCTTCGAGGGCTTCCTGCCGCGCAAGGCGGGCGAGCGCCTGGGCCGGCTGCGCGAGGTCGAGGGCGAGCGGCGCACGCTCGTCTACTTCGAGGCCCCGCACCGGCTCGACGACACCCTCGCCGCCATGGCGGAGGTCTTCGGCGCCGACCGGCGGGCGGCCGTGTGCCGCGAGCTGACCAAGACGTACGAGGAGGTCAAGCGCGGCGGGCTCGGCGAACTCGCGGCCTGGGCCGCCGAGGGCGTCCGCGGCGAGATCACCGTCGTCGTCGAAGGCGCGCCGGCGGCCCGGCCGGGCGACGTGGACGCCGAGGAGCTGGTGCGCAGGGTGCGGGTGCGCGAGGAGGCGGGGGAGCGGCGCAAGGAGGCCATCGCGGCGGTCGCGGCCGAGGCCGGGGTACCCAAGCGCGAGGTCTTCGACGCCGTGGTGGCGGCAAAGAATGAGGCTCGAAAGGCGCCCCCGTCGGGTAAAGAGCTAGCCTGAAAGGCAAAGCTCAGACCGCGCACCGGGCGCTTTGGGCATGAGTCGCCCAAGGACCGTCCAACACTCGACCGAGCCTGATGCGCTCCCGCCCGAAGAGGCGTCCACTGGCAATGGCACCAGTGGAACAAGAGGAGCTGGCATGAGTGAGATCGCAGACACCCCGGTACCCGTCGCCGCCGCGGTTCCCCGCGCCGTGTCCACCCCTGCCGTGCAGATCGTGCACGAGGCGTACTCGTTCGCGTGCATGAGGTGCGGCTACGGCTGGGAGCAGGCGTACGAGATAGAGCACCGCGTCGACGGCACGGGACGTCCGTTCATCGTCTACACCGCCGACCAGGAGCGGGTGCCCTCCCCGCTGTCGAACCCGACCTGCCTGAACTGCGGCGGGCACGTCGTACGGATCATGCGGGCGGGCCAGGTCTCCTCCGTGCTCGGGATGATCGACCAGCTCTACCACCACCCCGTCGCCCCCGGCATCGCCGGACCCGTCCCGGCGGGGCAGAACGTCCCCAGGGCCCCAAAGGCGCCCAAGCCGCCCAGGGCGCCGAAGCCGCGCAGGGCCGCCCCGCTCCACGACGCCCCCGGGCCGGTCGCCGTGGACGCCGCCGACGGGCACCGGGGACCGCTCGCCCGGCTGAAGGGGCTCATCCGCCGGTCATAGGATCGGCCGTATGAGCACCGCTTCGAAGGACGCCCCGCCGCCGCTGCCCGAACCGCTGCGGGTGGCGGTGGCCGACTCGCACACCCACCTCGACATGCAGGCCGGAACCGTCGACGAGGGTCTCGCCAAGGCCGCGTCGGTGGGCGTGACCACGGTCGTCCAGGTGGGCTGCGACGTGAAGGGCTCCCGCTGGGCCGCCGAGACCGCGGCCCGGTACCCGAACGTGCACGCCGCGGTGGCGCTCCACCCGAACGAAGCCCCCCGCATCGTCCACGGGGACCCCGACGGCTGGTCGCGGCAGGGCGCCCGGACCGGCGGCGGCGAGGGCGCGCTCGACGACGCGCTCGCCGAGATCGAGGCGCTCGCCGCGCTCGACCACGTGAAGGCGGTCGGCGAGACCGGCCTGGACTTCTTCCGGACGGGCCCGGAGGGGACGGCCGCGCAGGAGCGTTCCTTCCGCGCCCACATCGAGATCGCCAAGCGGCAGGGCAAAGCCCTGGTCATCCACGACCGTGACGCCCACGCGGACGTGCTGCGCGTCCTGCGCGAGGAGGGCGCCCCCGAACGGACCGTCTTCCACTGCTACTCGGGGGACGCCGAGATGGCCCGCGAATGCGCGGCGGCCGGGTACTACATGTCCTTCGCCGGGACCGTCACCTTCAAGAACGCCGCGCCGCTGCGCGAGGCCCTCGCCGTGGCCCCGCTGGAGCTGGTGCTCGTCGAGACGGACGCCCCGTACCTGACCCCGGCGCCGTACCGCGGACGGCCCAACGCGCCCTACCTCATTCCGCTGACCGTACGGGCGATGGCGGCCGTCCGCGGACTCGACGAGGACGCCATGGCCACCGCCCTGGCCGCCAACACGGCGCGCGCCTTCGCCTACTGACGCCCCGCCGCCCGCGCGTCCCCGCTCCCCCGATCGCCGGATCCCGTCCCGGATCCCGTCCCGGATCCATCCCCGGACACCCGCTCGACCGCCACCCTGTGTGATCGAACGGATTGGGAGCGTGACGGATCCTCCGCTAAGGTGCCGTGCCCGAACCAGCGGGGGCCGGACAGTGGAGCGAGCGTCGTGAGCGATACGCAGGGCAGTCACCGCCGCGGCGGTCCCGTCCCGGAGGCGTACGAGGACGAGCCCCCGGGCCGGCCGGCCGGCCCGTGGGACCCGGCGGAGCCGGACGCCCCGGCGGGCCGTCGCCGCCGCGAGGCCCCGGCCGCCGCCGTGACGCTGCCCGGCGCCGTGACCATCCCCGCCCCCGCCGCCGAACCGGGCACCGGCCGCCGCCGCGGGGCCGGGGAGCCCGCCGCCCCGGCGGCCGCCCCGTCCGGCTCCGGCAGACGCCGGGGCAGCGCCGCGGAGGCCGCCGGGCCGGGGGTCCTGCCCGCGCCCGCCGGACCCGGCCGTCGGCGGGGCGGCCGGCCCGACGTACCGCTCGCCGGGTCCGGCTCCGGCCGCCGCCGGGGTCCCGCCGAGGCGGTGGCGGGCCCGTACGCGCCGGCCGTCCCCGCGCCGGGCGTCCCCGCGCCCGCCGTCCCCGCGCCCGCCCTCACCCCGCCCGCCCTCACCCCGCCCGCCGTTCCCGCCGTACCGGCCGGGGTTCCCGGCGCCGGACGCCGGCGCGGTGCCCGTACGGCGGGGCCCTCCGCGCTCGGCGCGACCTGGCGGCGGATCGTCCCCCAGGCCCTGGTCGTCGCCTTCCTCGCCGGCGGCACCACCGCGTTCGTCGCCGCCGACAAGGCCGTACGCCTCACCGTCGACGGGGTCCCCCGCGACCTGCACACCTTCGCCGACGACATCGGCGAACTGCTCGCCTCCGAAGGCCTCGGCGTCGGCCCCCACGACCTCGTCGCCCCCGCCCCGGGCGCCCGCCTCGACGACGGCGAGGAGATCGTCGTCCGCTACGGCCGCCCGCTGCGCCTCACCCTCGACGGCCGGCAGCGCCAGGTGTGGACCACCGCCCGCACCGTCGAGGGCGCCCTGCGCCAGTTCGGCATCCGGGCCGAGGGCGCCTACCTCTCCGCTCCCCGCACCGCGCCGGTCCCGCGCGCGGGCCTCGCCCTCAGCGTCCGCACGGAGCGCAGCGTCACGTTCCTGGCCGACGGCCGCGAGCGCACGATCCGCACCAACGCCGCCACCGTCCGGGAGGCCCTCGACCAGGCCGGCATCACCCTGCGCGGCGAGGACACCACCTCGGTTCCCCCCACCGCCTTCCCGCGCGACGGCCAGACCGTCACCGTGCTCCGGATCACCGGCAGCCGCGAGGTCCGCGAGGAACGCATCCCGTACGCGACGGAGCGGGTCAAGGACCCCACCCTGTTCGCCGGCACCGAGGTCGTCGAGCGGTCCGGCCGGCCCGGGGCCCGCCGGGTCACGTACAGCCTGCGCACCGTCAACGGGGTCCGGCAGAAGCCCCGCCGGATCGCCGAGGAGACCGTCCGCGAGCCCGTCGGGCAGCTCGTCAAGGTGGGCACCAAGCCGCTGCCGACCTCGGTCGCCGGCGCGGACGGCCTCGACTGGGCGGCGCTGGCCCGGTGCGAGTCCGGCGGCCGCCCCTCCGCCACCGACCCCTCGGGCACCTACGGCGGCCTCTACCAGTTCGACGTCCGCACCTGGCAGGGCCTCGGCGGGAGCGGGCGCCCGCAGGACGCCTCGGGATCGGAGCAGACGTTCCGGGCGAAGAAGCTCTACGTCCAGCGGGGCGCGAGCCCCTGGCCCCACTGCGGCCGCAGGCTGTAGGCCGTCCCTCCGCCCGCGCCGTCCCCCACCGGTCCCGGCGCCGTCCCCTCGCGGGCGCGGGGCGGGGACGCCCCGCGGCGGCGGGCGCGCCAGGTCCGGCGCGGGACCACCCGCTCGATCTGAGACGCTTTACCGGTGAGCACCGCAGAGCAGCAGCCCGAGAACCCCGACACCCCCGCATCCGACTCCCTCCTCGGCCCCGCCGACATCCGGGAGCTGGCCGCGGCCCTCGGCGTACGCCCGACGAAGCAGAAGGGCCAGAACTTCGTCATCGACGCCAACACGGTCCGCCGGATCGTGCGCACCGCCGGGGTCCGACCCGACGACGTGGTGGTCGAGGTCGGCCCGGGCCTGGGCTCGCTGACGCTCGCACTGCTCGAAGCCGCGGACCGGGTCGTCGCGGTGGAGATCGACGACATCCTCGCGGCGGCGCTGCCCGCCACCATCGAGGCCCGCATGCCCGCGCGCCAGGACCGCTTCGCGCTGGTCCACTCCGACGCGATGCTCGTCACGGAGCTGCCCGGCCCGCCGCCCACCGCGCTCGTCGCGAACCTCCCGTACAACGTGGCCGTGCCCGTGCTGCTCACGATGCTCGACCGCTTCCCGAGCATCGAGCGGACCCTGGTCATGGTGCAGGCCGAGGTCGCCGACCGGCTCGCCGCCGAGCCCGGCAACAAGGTGTACGGAGTCCCCTCCGTGAAGGCCAACTGGTACGCGCACGTCAAGCGCGCCGGATCCATCGGCCGCAAGGTCTTCTGGCCCGCGCCGAACGTCGACTCCGGACTCGTCTCGCTCGTCCGCCGCACGGAGCCCGTCAAGACCACCGCCACCAAGGCCGAGGTCTTCGCGGTCGTGGACGCGGCCTTCGCCCAGCGCCGCAAGACGCTGCGCGCCGCCCTGGCCGGCTGGGCCGGTTCGGCGGCCGGCGCCGAGGCTGCCCTGGTCGCCGCCGGCGTCTCGCCGCAGGCGCGCGGTGAGTCGCTGACGGTGGAGGAGTTCGCCGCGATCGCCGAGCACAAGCCGGCGGCGGGGGAGAGCGCGCTGTGAGCGGCGCCGTGACCGTACGGGTCCCCGCGAAGGTCAACGTGCGCCTCGCGGTGGGCGCGGCCCGCCCCGACGGCTTCCACGACCTGGCCAACGTCTTCCTGGCCGTCTCCCTCTTCGACGAGGTGACGGCCACGGCGGCCGACGCGCTGACGGTGACCTGCGAGGGTCCCGACGCGCACCGGGTCCCGCTGGACCGCACCAACCTCGCGGCGCGCGCCGCCGAGATGCTGGCGGAGCGCGCCGGCCTCGACCCGGCCGTCCACCTCCACATCGACAAGCGCATCCCGGTGGCGGGCGGCATGGCGGGCGGCAGCGCCGACGGCGCCGCGGCCCTGCTGGCCTGCGACGCGCTGTGGGGCCTGGACACCCCGCGCGCCGAACTCCTCGACATCTGCGCGGTCTTGGGCAGCGACGTGCCGTTCAGCCTGGTGGGCGGCGCCGCGCTCGGCACCGGCCGCGGCGAGCTGCTGACCCCGGTGGCCGCGGGCACCTTCCACTGGGTGTTCGCGGTCGCCGACGGCGGACTGTCCACCCCGGCCGTCTTCCGCGAGTTCGACCGCCTCGCCGCCGCCACGGGTACGGAGATCCCCGCGCCGGCCGCGTCGCCGGAACTGCTGGCCGCCCTCGCCTCGGGCGACCCGGACGCGCTGGCCGCCACCCTGGCCAACGACCTGCAGCCCGCCGCCCTCTCGCTGCGGCCGCGGCTGGCCGACGTCCTGGCGGCGGGGGCCGACGCCGGGGCGCTGGCCGGGCTGGTCTCCGGATCGGGGCCGACCACCGCGTTCCTGGTCCGGGACGCGGAGGCCGCCGCCAAGGTCGCCGCCGGGCTCGACGCCTCCGGGACCTGCCGTGCCACCCACGTGGCGTCCGGCCCGGCCCCCGGCGCCACGGTCCTCCCGGCCTGATCCCCCCTCACCCGGGGTCCCGGCACGGGGATCCCGGGGGCGGCGGGCGGGCGTACCCAGGCCGGAACTGAGTACCCGTACCCTGTCGCCGGCCCCCGCCGGGCGGCGATGTTGGGGCCATGACCGTCAGTTCCAGCACCCTCGCCGCCGCCACCCCCGTCACGCGGGACCGGTACGTCGACCTGCTCCGCGTGGCCTCCCTCGGCACCGTCGTGTGCGGGCACTGGCTGATGGCGGCCGTCAGCAGCGACGGCATGGGGAACCTGCTCGCCGTCGTGCCCGGCCTCCAGGTCCTCACCTGGGTGCTGCAGGTCATGCCCGTCTTCTTCTTCGTCGGCGGCTTCTCGCACGCCCTGTCCTACCGCTCCCTCGCCCGCCGGACGGACGGCCGTCCCTACGCGGTCTTCCTGCGGGCCCGCCTGCGGCGGCTGCTGCGGCCCACCCTGGTGTTCGTCCTCGTCTGGGGCGCGGCCGCCCTCGCGCTCCAGCTCGCGGGCGCCGGCGGCGGGCGGCTGACCGGGGCCGCCCTGCGGCTGGTCACCCAGCCGCTGTGGTTCATCGGGATCTACCTCGCCGTGGTCGCCCTCACCCCGCCGCTGCTGCGGCTCCACGAGCGCTTCGGCTGGGGCGCCTTCGCCGGGCTGGCCGGAGCCGCCGCCCTCGTCGACGTGCTGCGCTTCGCGCTGGGAGTTCCGTACGCCGAGTTCCTGAACTTCGCCTTCGTCTGGCTCGCCGTGCACCAGCTGGGCTTCCTGCGCGCCGACGGCCGCCTGGCCGGCCTGCGCCGGCCCGCCGCCCTGGCCGCCGCCGGGCTCGGCGGGGCCGTGCTGCTCGTCGCGTACGGCCCGTACCCGCTGTCCATGGTCGGGATGCCCGGCGAGAAGGTGTCCAACATGGCGCCGCCCACCCTCGCCCTGCTCTGCCACGGCCTGTGGCTCGTCGGCGCCGTCCAGCTCCTCGCCGGGCCCGCCGCCGCCCGGCTGCGCCGCCCGCGCGTCTGGCGCGCGGTCGTCGCCGCCAACGGGATCGCCATGACCGCCTTCCTCTGGCACCTCACCGCGATGCTGGCGGTGTACGCGGCCCAGCTCGCCCTGGGCATGACCCTCCCGGCTCCGGCCGGCGCGGCCTGGTGGGCGCAGGTTCCCGTACGGATCGCCCTCGCGGCCCTGGTGACCGCGCTGCTCGTCGCGGTGTTCCGCCGCTTCGAGGCCCCGGCCCGGCCGGGCCCCGCCGAGCCCGCGGGGACCGCCCCGGCCGGCAGCGGGCCGCTGGCCGCCCTCGGCGTCACGCTCTGCCTCCTCGGCGTCCTCGGCCTGTCCGTGACCGGCCTCGGGGGCCTGCTGGAGGGTCACAGCGCCATCCTGATCGCCGTCCCGGTCACCGCGCCCGCCGCGATCGGCATGACGCTCGCGGGCCTGCTGCTGGTGGAACGGTCGGGCCCGGCCCGGAGGGTTAGGCTGAGGGGCTGATCCACACCCCTTCCCTGGAGCGCGTCTGATGGCCGTCAATCTGGTCAATGTCGAGGCAGTCAGCAAGGTGTACGGCACACGTACCCTGCTCGACGGCATCTCCCTCGGCGTGTCCGAGGGGGACCGGATCGGCGTCGTCGGTCGCAACGGCGACGGGAAGACCACCCTCATCCGGATGATCGCCAAGCTGGAGGAGCCCGACAGCGGACGGGTCACCCAGAACAGCGGCCTGCGCATGGGCGTCCTCACCCAGCACGACTCCCTCGACCCCTCGGCCACCGTCCGCCACGAGATCATCGGGGACATGGCCGACCACGAGTGGGCCGGCAACGCCAAGATCCGCGACGTGCTCACCGGCCTCTTCGGCGGGCTGGACCTGCCCGGCTTCGGCCAGGGCCTGGACACCGTCATCGGCCCGCTCTCCGGTGGCGAGCGCCGCCGGATCGCGCTGGCGCAGTTGCTCATCGCCGACCAGGACCTGCTGATCCTCGACGAGCCCACCAACCACCTCGACGTCGAGGGCATCTCCTGGCTCGCCAAGCACCTCCAGGAGCGCCGTTCCGCGCTCGTCTGCGTCACCCACGACCGCTGGTTCCTCGACCAGGTCTGCACCCGCATGTGGGACGTGCAGCGCGGCGACGTGCACGAGTACGAGGGCGGCTACAGCGACTACGTCTTCGCCCGCGCCGAGCGCGACCGCATCGCCGCCACCGAGGAGTCCAAGCGGCAGAACCTGATGCGCAAGGAGCTGGCCTGGCTGCGCCGCGGCGCCCCCGCCCGGACCTCCAAGCCCCGCTACCGCATCGAGGCCGCCAACGAGCTCATCGCCGACGTGCCGCCGCCGCGCGACACCTCCGAGCTGATGAAGTTCGCCAATGCCCGCCTCGGCAAGACGGTCTTCGACCTGGAGGACGTCACCGTCCAGGCCGGCCCGAAGACCTTGCTGGAGCACCTGACCTGGCACCTCGGCCCCGGCGACCGCGTCGGCCTGGTCGGCGTCAACGGCGCCGGCAAGACCTCCCTGCTGCGCGCCCTCGCCGAGGCCGCCCGCACCCAGGGCGAGGTCCAGCCCGCCAAGGGCAAGGTCATCGTGGGCAGGACCGTCAAACTCGCCTACCTCTCCCAGGAGGTCGGCGAGCTCGACCCCTCCCTGCGGGTCCTCGAAGCCGTGCAGCGGGTGCGCGACCGCGTCGACCTCGGCAAGGGCCGCGAGATGACGGCGGGCCAGCTGTGCGAGCAGTTCGGGTTCACCAAGGAGAAGCAGTGGACGCCGGTCGGCGACCTCTCCGGCGGCGAGCGGCGCCGGCTGCAGATCCTGCGCCTGCTGATGGACGAGCCGAACGTCCTGTTCCTCGACGAGCCCACCAACGACCTCGACATCGAGACCCTGACGCAGCTGGAGGACCTCCTCGACGGCTGGCCCGGGTCGATGATCGTGATCTCCCACGACCGGTTCTTCATCGAGCGCACCACCGACACGGTGATGGCCCTGCTCGGCGACGCCAGCCTGCGGATGCTGCCGCGCGGCCTGGACGAGTACCTGGAGCGCCGCCGGAAGATGATCGAGGCGGCCGCGCCCGCGCCCGCCCCCGCGTCCTCCGGGGTCAAGACGTCCGCCTCCGGTGACGCCCGCGCCGCGAAGAAGGAGCTCCAGAAGATCGAGCGGCAGCTGAACAAGCTCTCCGACCGCGAGAGCAGCCTGCACGCGAAGATCGCCGAGAACTCCACCGACTACGACAAGGTGGCCAAGCTCGACGCGGAGCTGAGGGAACTCCTCTCCGACCGCGACGACTTGGAGATGCGCTGGCTGGAGCTGGCGGAGGAGGCGTAGCCTCCGGCCGTCCTCCGGGCCGACTGGCCGGATAACGACGGCATCACGGGCCGGTCCTCCCTTGGGAACAGGGGGCGGACCGGCCCGGCATAAGGAAGGCGTGAGTGATAGAAAGGCATCCCCCACGACCTCCCCGAAGCCGAAAGCGTGCGCTGATGACCGAGCCGCCCCCGCCGCCGAACCAGCCACCGACACCTTCCGGTTACGGTCACCTGCCCGGCCCGCCCCAGCCCGGCCCCGGATACCCGCCGCAGGGCCCGAACCCGTACGCGCAGCAACCGCCGTACGGCCAGCAGCCGCAGCAGCCCCCGCAGTACCCCCAGCAGCCGCCCCCGCCCGGCTACGGCTACCCGCCGCAGCCCCCGACGGTGCCCGCCGGCCAGGCGCTCGGCGGCCCGGGCACCCCGCCGGGGAAGAAGAAGACGACCGTCCTGATCGCGGCCGCCGTCGCGGGCGCCCTCGTCCTCGGCGCCGGCGCGTACGTCGCCTTCGGCGGCGACGGTGACGAGGACCCGAAGAAGCCCGTGGCGCAGGCGTCCACCCCCGCCGACCCCAAGCCCTCGGCCTCGGCCGAGGTCGACAAGGGCGACGGCACCGGCAACGGCGGCGGAGAGGAAGACCTCAACGCCGGCCGGCAGCAGGGCGAGGACAAGGTCCTGTGGCTGAAGACCGCCAAGATCGACGGCCCCGGCATGGGCGTCGAGTCCGAGGGCCAGTGGGTCGTCGGCGACACGGTCGTCAAGAGCGTCTGGAAGTCCCTCACCGGATACGGAGTCGCCGACGGCAAGGAGAAGTGGACGCTTCCCTTCCCCGCCGCGGTCTGCTCGGTCACCCCGCAGACCACCGGCGACAACAAGACGGTCGTCATGTACCGGGAGAGCGAGGCGGAGTCCGCCGCCTGCACGCAGATGCGCGTGGTCGACCTCGCGTCGGGCAAGGAGGTCTGGTCGAAGGAGGTGCCCAAGGAGCAGCTCTTCGACATCTTCACCAGCCCGACCATCGCCATCACCGGCGACACCGTGGCCATCAGCCGCGCGGGCACCGCCAGCGCCTTCAAGATCAGCAGCGGTGACAAGCTCTTCGCCAGCACCCAGGCCGAAGGCTGCAAGCCCAGCGCCTACGCGGCCGGCAACAACCGGATGGTCGGCCTCGCCACCTGCCTCGACGACGACAAGACCGCCGAGATCCAGGGCACCGACCCGGCCACCGGCAAGCGCGGCTGGACCTACCGGGTCCCCAAGGGCTTCAAGGTCACCAGCGTCTACTCGCTGGACCCGCTCGTCGTCGACCTCGGCAACGAGGCGACGAAGGAACGCGTCATCACGGTGATCGGAGCCGACGGGAAGCAGGGCCCCAACCTCTCCGCCGAGGGCAAGTTCCCGCTCGGCTGCGGGGACACCGGCATCTTCCGGTCCCTCTCCGTCTGCTCCTCGGCCGTCGTCGACGGCGGGACCCTCTACCTCGCGACCGCCCCCGACGCCGCCGCGGGCAACGCCGTCGTCGCCTTCGACCTGGGCACCGGCAAGGAGAAGTGGCGCACCCCCGCCGGGGCCAAGCGCACCCTCACCCCGCTCAAGGCCGCCGACGGCGGGCTCATCGCCTACCGCAAGGCCGAGTACGACAAGGGCGGCGAGATCCTCTCGGTCCCGGCCGGCGGCGCCACCCCCACCGCGCTCCTGCGGAACCCGTCGGGTGCGGCGGCTCCGGTCGAGAGCGCCTTCCACACCCCCAGGCTCGACTACGTCGACGGGCGGTTCTTCCTCTCCGTATCGCGCCTGCAGGCCCGGGGCAAGGACGAGAAGTTCCTGATGGTCTTCGGCAAGTGAACGCGTCCAACGAGCCGCCCACCGAGAGGCAGTAGCAACCGATGAGCACCCCGCCGCCCCCCAGCCAGCCGCCGTCCGGCGGCTTCGGAGCGCCGCAGGATCCCCCGCCGGGCGGATTCGGCGCGCCCGCCCCGCCGCCCGCGCCCCCGGCGCCCCCGCAGCAGCCCCCGGCCGGGTACGGATACCCGCAGCAGCCCCCGGCGGGCTACGGATACCCCCAGCAGCAGCCCGGCCCCGGCACCCCGCCGGCGTACGGGCAGCCGCCCACGGCCCCGCCGTACGGGCAGCCGCCCACCGTGCCGGTCCCGGCCGCCCGGCCCCCGGCCGGCGGCAACGACAAGCGGACCCAGCTGATGATCGTCGGTGCGGCCCTGCTCGCCATCGTCATGATCGTCGGCGGCGGCCTCTGGTACGTCTCCGGCGACGGCGGCGGCACGGGCGGCGAGCCCACCGCGAGCGGCAGCCCCAGCGCGGGACCCGACGGCAAGCCCCAGGGCGCGCCGGGCTCCGAGAAGGTGCCCGGCAACCCCAAGTCGAAGTCGCTGTTCAACCAGCCGAGCCCGCAGCCGGCCGACATCGCCAACGTCGCCGGCTCCTGGCTGACCGACACCACCTACGTCAAGTCCGACGTGGCCAAGGTGGTCGGCTACAACGTCGTCGACGGCGGCAAGACGTGGGAGCTGGCCTTCCCGGGCGAACTCTGCGGCGCGACCCGGCACATCAGCGACAACAAGACGGCCGTCCTGTTCAAGGCGGCCATGCCCACCCCCGAGAACAAGTACCCGCAGTGCACCGAGGTCGGCGTGATCGACCTGGGCACCGGCAAGCTCGTCTGGTCCGGCAACGCCAAGGGCGCCACCAGCGGCGACCGGCCCGTCGCCTATTACGAGGTCACCCTCAGCGGCCAGACCGTCGCCGCCGCGGGCGTCGCCGGCGGCGCCGCCTGGAACCTCGCCGACGGCAAGTCCCTGTGGCTGCCCAAGATCGACGGCGAGGGCTGCCGCGACGCGGGTTACGCGGGCGGCGAGGCCCTCGGCGTGATCCGCAAGTGCGGCCAGAGCTCCAGCCCGACCCTGCACGCGCAGCTCCTCGACCCGGCCACCGGCGCGCCCACGGCCTCGTACAAGCTCGCCCCGGGCATCGAGTACGCCGGCATCGTCTCCACGAAGCCCCTGATCGTCGGGGCCGACGTCGGCAAGACCGCCAAGAACGCCACCGGCGTCAGCGACCTCTTCGTCATCGCGCCCACGGGCGAGCTGAAGGCGCGCATCTCGCTCGCCGACGGCACGTTCGCCGGCAAGTGCGCGGCCACCGAGGTCGAGAAGTGCTCCAACATGGTCGTCGGCAACGGCAAGGTCTACATCCCGTCGTACGAGCACCAGGGCGGCCAGTCCGCCAGCGGCCGCACCAACGAGCTGCTCTCCTTCGACCTGGAGACCGGCAAGCAGACCACCGACCGCGCCGACGCGGGCGACGGGTTCACGCTGTTCCCGCTGCGCATGGACGGCTCGAACGTCATTGCCTACAAGCGGCCCCCCTACGACAAGGGCGGCCAGATCGTCAGCATCGACGGGACGAGCATGAAGGAGACCCTCCTCATGCAGAACCCGTCGGAGAAGACGAGCCAGCGCATCGAGACGGCCTTCTCGCCCGAGTACTCCGAGTACCGCTACCACAACGGCAAGCTGTTCATCTCGCGCACGACGGCCCGCAAGCCGTACTCGGAGAAGAGCGACCCCGAGTACCTCTTCGTCTCCTTCACCGCGAGCTGAGCGCGAGCTGACGGCGAGCCGACCGCTCCCGCACCCGCACCGGCACGAAGCCCCCGGAAGGTCCGCCTTCCGGGGGCTTCTGCGCGGTATCCCCCGCGCTCCGTCGAACAAGCGTGTAGCTTGCCGGGTCAGAAGGGTCGGGGGGTGGGTGCCTTCATGGGCGTACGGGTCGTGGTGGTCGACGAGCACCGCCTGCTGGCCGAGGCGCTCGCCTCGGCCCTGAAACTGCGCGGGCACCGGGTGCTCGCCGCGGCCGCCCCGGCCGCGGGCGCCGCCGAGCTGGTCATCAGCCGGGCCCCGGAGGTCTGTCTCTTCGGCACCGCCTCCCCGGCCGAGCCGGGCGTCTTCGAACCCGTGCTCCGCGTCAAGCGGGAGCGCCCGCAGATCGCCGTGGTCGTCCTCGGCCCGGTGCCCAGCCCGCGCGGGATCGCGGCCGCCTTCGCCGCCGGCGCCTCGGGGTACGTACGCCACGACGAGCGGATCGAGGGCGTCGAACGGGCCCTGGCCAAGGCGCGGGCCGGCGAGGTGGCGATCTCGCCGCAACTCCTCCAGGGCGCCTTCGCCGAACTGCTCAACCCGGCCGTCCAGCCCGACGACGAGGGCAGCCGGCTGCTGCGCCTGCTCACCCCGCGCGAGGTGGAGGTCCTGGTCCGGGTCGCCGAGGGCGAGGACACCCGGCTGATCGCGGCGGGGATGGAGATCGCGCCCAGCACCGCCCGCACGCACGTGCAGCGGGTGCTGATGAAGCTGGGCGTGGGGTCCCGGCTGGAGGCGGCGGCGCTGGCCGCCCGTACCGGACTGCTGGACCGGGCGGCCCCGGCGCAGCCGCCCGCCGGGGCCCGCGGCTGAGCGGGGCGGGCCGCCGATTTCCCTGGGGGCGTCCGATCGGGTAAGCCAGACTCCAGCGCGCGCACGCACCCGGCGCGCGTTTCCCCGCGAGAGGCAGTAGGCGAGTGAGCAAGTACCTGGTAACCGGTGGCGCCGGATACGTCGGCAGCGTGGTCGCTGCCCACCTCCTGGAGGCCGGCCACGAGGTCACCGTCCTCGACGACCTCAGCACGGGCTTCCGCGCGGGCGTCCCGGAGGGTGCCACCTTCATCGAGGGCCGGATCCAGGACGCCGCCGAGCACCTCGACGGCTCCTACGAGGCGGTGCTGCACTTCGCGGCCTCCTCGCAGGTCGGCGAGTCGGTGGCGAACCCGGCCAAGTACTGGGAGAACAACGTCGGCGGCACCCTCGCGCTGCTGAACGCCATGCGCGGCGTCGGCCTGCGCAAGCTGGTCTTCTCCTCCACCGCCGCGACCTACGGGGAGCCGACGGAGGGCCTGCTGACCGAGGCGTCCGTCACCGCCCCCACCAACCCGTACGGGGCCACGAAGCTCGCGGTGGACCACATGATCGCGGGGGAGTGCGCGGCGCACGGCCTGGCGGCCGTCTCCCTGCGCTACTTCAACGTGGCGGGCGCGTACGGGCGGTTCGGCGAGCGGCACGCCCCCGAGACCCACCTGATCCCGCTGGTCCTGCAGGTCGCGCTCGGCGAGCGGGAGTCGATCTCGGTGTTCGGCGAGGACTACCCGACCCCGGACGGCACCTGCGTGCGCGACTACATCCACGTCGCGGACCTCGCGGAGGCCCACCTGGCCGCGCTGGAGAACGCCACCGCCGGCGAGCACCTGATCTGCAACCTCGGCAACGGCAGCGGCTTCTCGGTCCGCGAGGTCGTCGAGACGGTCCGCAAGGTCACCGGCAAGGAGATCCCCGAGGTCATCGCGCCGCGCCGGGCCGGCGACCCCGCCGTCCTGGTCGCCTCCGCCCGCACGGCCCACGAACGCCTCGGCTGGACCCCGAACCGCTCGGACCTCACCGGCATCATCTCGGACGCGTGGAACTTCGCGCGCACGCACGCCTCCTGACCCGACGCCGCCGCCGGTTCCACCGGCACCACCGCTGTCGCGCACGCCCTCCGCACCCTCGGGTACGGGGGGCGTACGCGTGTGCGCCGGGCGCCGCGCGCGCGGGAGCTGTGCGCGGGCGCCCGAGGTGCACGCGCGGGGTGACATGCCCCCCGTGCAACTGCCCGCGGCACAGGCGGGAGCGGAAAGGGCCATCCGGACCTTCGGGGCAGTCGAATTCAAGCCATGACAAAGCCCGTTCGGACCGGCCGCGCGGGAAAATCCCTGGGAAAACTTCTGCAATTCGGCCAACTGTCAGCCGCCCCGGCCCTACGCTGGTGCGTGACACCGGTGGGGGCCGGTGTTGATTCAGGGGTCGAGACAAGTCGGGTACGGCGTCCGGTCCGGGGTAGTGCAGAGGTGTCTCGGCGGCGGCCGCGACAGCTGCGGATCACCCGGTCCGGGCGCCGTACCCGCCGCCGTCCGTTCCCCTACCCTTGGGGGTTTTGTGGTTCGTATCCGGGTTCTCGTGGTCGACGATCACCGCATCTTCGCCGAATCGCTCGCAGCCGCGCTCGCGGCCGAGCCGGACGTGGACGTGTCCGCGGCCGGCAGCGGCCCCGCCGCGCTGCGCTGCCTCGAACGCGCGGTGGCCGAGGGCCGCCGTTTCGACGTCCTGCTGGTCGACGCCGATCTCGGCGCCGCGGCCGGGGCCGTACCCGCCCAGCGCGAGTCGGGTTCGGGACCGCCGCCGGGCACCCCGGACGGGATCGCTCTGGTCGCGGGGGTGCGGGTGTCCCACCCCGGGGTCCGCACCGTGGTCCTCGCCGAGCGCGACGAACCCCGCCGGGCGGCGCTGGCGTTGCAGGCGGGGGCCTCGGGCTGGGTGGCGAAGGACTGCTCGCTCTCGCGGCTGCTGGCCGTGGTCCGCGGCGTGCTGCGCGAGGAGACGCACCTCCCGCCGGCCCTGCTCACCGGAGTGCTCCGCGAGCTGACCGCGGCCCGCAAGCACCGTACGGACAGCGAACGGCTGGTGGAGTCGCTGACCCCGCGCGAGCACGAGGTGCTGCGCTGCATGGTGGCGGGGCTGGGCCGCAAGGACGTGGCGGCGCGGCTGTTCCTGTCCCCGCACACGGTCCGCACCCACATGCAGAACGTGCTGGGCAAGCTCGGCGTGCACTCGACGCTCGCCGCGGTGGCGCTGGCCAGACGGGCCGGCGTACGTCCCGCGGAGCTAGCCGGGGACGTTGTCGAACGGAGCGGTCAACTGGCGTAGCAGCCCGGCGAGGTCGCCCCGCTGGCTCTGGGAGAGCTGGGCGAGGATCGCCCGCTCCTGGGCCAGCAGTCCGGCGAGGGCCTGGTCGGCGCGGTCCCGCCCCTCGGGGGTCAGCCGCACCAGGACCCCGCGGCGGTCGCTGGGGTCCGGGAGCCGCTCGACGAGGCCCTTCTTGGCGAGCCGGTCGATGCGGTTGGTCATGGTGCCGGAGGTGACCAGGGTCTGGGTCAGCAGCTGGCCCGGGGAGAGCTGGTAGGGCGCGCCGGCGCGCCGCAGCGAGGTGAGGACGTCGAACTCCCACGGCTCCAGGCCGTGCTCGGAGAAGGCGAGCCGGCGGGCGCGGTCGAGGTGGCGCGCGAGCCTGCTGACGCGGCTCAGCACTTCGAGCGGTTCCACGTCGAGGTCAGGGCGCTCCCGCCGCCAAGCCGCGACCAATCGGTCGACCTCGTCCTCCATGCGGATCAGTGTAAGGGGTCTGTCGACGTGAAGTCTCTTCATGTCATGTATCTCGACATGGAGTATCTTGACATCGAGATATAAACGGGTCGACCATGGGGCAGGGAGGGGTCCGGAACCGCTTCCGCTTCCGACCACCCCGCCAGCAGGGAGGCTCACCCATGCATTCCGATACCGCGCAGGACCGGACCCCCACGGCCACCGCACCCTCCGCGCCCACCTGGGACCCCCAGCAGTACCTCCGGCACGCGGGGCACCGGGCCCGCCCGTTCGCCGACCTCCTGGCCCGGATACCCGAGCTGCCGGGCAGGCCCGCCCGCATCGCCGACCTCGGCTGCGGTCCCGGCAACGTCACCACCCTCCTCGCCGACCGCTGGCCCGAGGCCCGCATCACCGGCTTCGACCTCTCCCCGGAGATGCTCGACCGCGCCACCGGGGAGTACGCCGGCCCCACCGCGGGCGGCGGGAGCCTCGACTTCCGGCACGGGGACCTGGCCTCCTGGCTCCCCGAGGAGCCCTACGACCTGATCGTCTCCAACGCCGCCCTGCAGTGGGTCCCGAGCCACCCCGCGTCCTTCGGGCCGTGGATCAACGGCCTGCGCCCCGGCGGCACCTTCGCCTTCCAGGTCCCGGGCAACTTCAGCGCGCCCAGCCACGCCCTGCTCGCCGAGATCTGCGACGCCCCGCGCTGGCGCTCCCGGCTGGCCGGCCACGGCGCCCACTACGTCCACCTCCTCGAACCCGCCGAGTACCTGGCCCGGCTGACCGAGCTCGGCTGCGCCGTCGAGGTCTGGGAGACCACGTACCTCCAGCTGCTCCAGGGCCCCGACCCGGTGCTCGACTGGGTCAAGGGCACCGCCCTGAGGCCGGTCCTCACCGCCCTCGGTGACGACCGGGACGCCGTCGA
The DNA here is from genome assembly GCF_055587105.1 of Streptomyces sp. NPDC048461. Lineage (NCBI taxonomy): Bacteria > Bacillati > Actinomycetota > Actinomycetes > Kitasatosporales > Streptomycetaceae > Streptomyces > Streptomyces sp. NPDC048461. The sequence goes on from NZ_JBVJGW010000011.1 coordinate 150,802, forward strand.
CGCCCTGCTCGCCGAGTACCGGGACCGGCTGCGCGAGGCCTACCCGCCGGGTCCGCGCGGCACCGTCTTTCCGTTCCGCCGGATCTTCGCCGTGGCCCGCAAGGAGGCCTGACCGTGCCGACCGCCTGACCGCGCGCGCCGGCCCGCCGCACGACGGCGCCCCGGCACCGGAGCCTTCCGGTGCCGGGGCGCCGCCCGTGTCCGCCGTGCCCGCCCGCGGGCGTCAGCTCTTGCGCCGGCCCACCAGCTGCGGCTTGGACTCCAGGCGGTCCAGTCCGTGCCAGGCCAGGTTCACCAGGTGCGCTGCGACCTCCGCCTTCGCCGGGCGGCGGACGTCCAGCCACCACTGCCCGGTCAGCGCCACCATCCCGACCAGCGCCTGCGCGTACAGCGGGGCCAGCTTCGCGTCGAAGCCCCGGGCCTTGAACTCCAGCCCGAGGATGTCCTCCACCTGAGTGGCGATGTCGCTGATCAGCGACGCGAAGGTGCCCGTCGACTGCGCGACGGGGGAGTCGCGCACCAGGATCCGGAACCCGTCCGTGTAGGACTCGATGTAGTCCAGCAGCGCGAACGCCGCCTGCTCCAGCAGCTCCCGCGGGTGCCCGGCCGTCAGCGCGCCCGTCACCCCGTCCAGCAGCTGGCGCATCTCCCGGTCCACGACGACCGCGTACAGGCCCTCCTTGCCGCCGAAGTGCTCGTACACCACCGGCTTGGACACCCCGGCCTTCGCCGCGATCTCCTCGACCGAGGTGCCCTCGAAGCCCTTCTCCGCGAACAGGGTCCGGCCGATGTCCAGCAGCTGCTGGCGCCGCTCCGCGCCCGTCATCCGCACCCTGCGGCCGCGCCGGGGCTTGTCGCTGCTGGAATTACCGCCGTCGATCGCCACGCCCCCCATCATGCCGCGTTCGACTCGTTTTCCCTGCGCCGGGCGTCGATGCGGGCGGCGGACGGCCAGCGCACGTCCGTGGCCCAGCCCAGCTGCTCGAACCAGCGGATCAGCCGCGCACTGGAGTCGACCTGGCCGCGCAGCACCCCGTGCCGGGCCGAGGTCGGGTCGGCGTGGTGCAGGTTGTGCCAGGACTCGCCGCAGGACAGCACCGCCAGCCACCACACGTTGCCCGAGCGGTCCCGGGACTTGAACGGCCGCTTGCCCACCGCGTGGCAGATCGAGTTGATCGACCAGGTCACGTGGTGCAGCAGCGCCACGCGCACCAGCGAACCCCAGAAGAACGCCGTGAACGCACCCCACCAGGACATCGTCACCAGGCCGCCCACCAGCGGCGGGATCGCCAGCGAGAACATCGTCCAGAAGATGAAGTCACGGGAGATCCGGCGGATCGCCGGGTCCTTGATCAGGTCCGGGGCGTACTTCTGCTGGTCGGTCTGCTCCTCGTCGAAGAGCCACCCGATGTGCGCCCACCACAGGCCCTTCATCAGCGCGGGGAGCGTCTCGCCGAACCGCCACGGCGAATGCGGGTCGCCCTCGTGGTCCGAGAACTTGTGGTGCTTGCGGTGGTCCGCCACCCAGCGCACCAGCGGGCCCTCCACCGCCATGGACCCCATGACGGCCAGGGCGATCCGCAGCGGCCGCTTCGCCTTGAAGGAACCGTGCGTGAAGTAGCGGTGGAACCCGATGGTGATGCCGTGGCACGCCAGGAAGTACATGAAGACCATCAGGCCGAGGTCCAGCCAGCTCACCCCCCAGCCCCAGGCCAGCGGCACCGCCGCCAGCAGCGCCAGGAAGGGGACGGTGATGAACAGCAGGAGGGCGATCTGCTCGACGGACCGCTTGTTCTCGCCGCCCAGGGTCGCTGACGGCGCGGGGGCGTCGGGGGACGCCGAGGCGTCCTCGATCAGATCGGGACTGATGGTCATGGGGGTCCCCTGGGGGTGAGGAGTCGGCGAGGGGGCACCACCCAGCGGTGCTGGGGGAACCGGGAGAGCACGGAGACTACGGACCCGTAACCTACGGCATCGTAAGTATGGCAAAGGAGGGGGCGAGGGCAAGAGGAGCGCGGCCGCGGAGAGTCGCCACAGGCCGTGCACACCCCGTACGCGCGACGTCCACAGGCCGTGCACGGCCCGCCTCGCGGCCGCCTCGCGAGACAACTGACCGGACTCGGGGATCGGACACCTATCCTGTTCTCGTCGGACAGCGCGGTCCGTACGGGCAGCCCGGGCTGCGCATCAGGAGCGGCAGTGCCGCGTGCGACCGGGAGCCCACCGCCCAGTAGCGCTCGAAACACTGCAAGGAGCCGCACCTGTGAGCAGTGCTGACCAGGCCCCCCGGGCCTCCCAGCCGGCAGCCCCCCTCACCCCGGCCGCCACCGCGAATGCAGAACTGCGCGCGGACATCCGCCGCCTCGGCGATCTCCTCGGGGAGACGCTCGTACGCCAGGAGGGCCAAGACCTCCTGGACCTCGTCGAACGCGTCCGCGCCCTCACCCGCACCGACGGCGAGGCCGCGGCCGAGCTGCTCGGTGACATCGACCTGGAGACCGCCGCCAAGCTGGTGCGCGCCTTCTCCACCTACTTCCACCTCGCCAACGTCACCGAGCAGGTGCACCGCGGCAAGGAGCTGCGCGCCCACCGCGCCGCCGAGGGCGGGCTCCTCGCCCGCACCGCGGACATGCTCAAGGACGCCGACCCCGAGCACCTGCGCGAGACGGTCAGGAACCTCAACGTCCGCCCGGTCTTCACCGCGCACCCCACCGAGGCGGCCCGCCGCAGCGTCCTCAACAAGCTGCGCCGCATCGCCGCGCTGCTGGAGGAGCCCGTCACCGGCGCCGGCGACCGCCGCCGCCACGACCTGCGCCTCGCCGAGAACATTGACCTCGTCTGGCAGACCGACGAGCTCCGCGTGGTCCGCCCCGAGCCCGCCGACGAGGCCCGCAACGCCATCTACTACCTCGACGAGCTGCACGCCGGCGCGGTGGGCGACGTCCTGGAGGACCTCGCCGCCGAACTCCAGCGCGTCGGCGTCGAGCTGCCCCCCGGCACCCGCCCCCTGACCTTCGGCACCTGGATCGGCGGCGACCGCGACGGCAACCCGAACGTCACCCCCGACGTCACCCGGGACGTGCTGATCCTGCAGCACGAGCACGGCATCACCGACGCCCTCGAACTCGTCGACTTCCTGCGCGGGCTGCTGTCGAACTCCATCCGCTACACCGGCGCCACCGAGGAGCTCCTCGCCTCGCTCCAGGCCGACCTGGAACGCCTCCCCGAGATCAGCCCGCGCTACAAGCGGCTGAACGCCGAGGAGCCGTACCGCCTCAAGGCCACCTGCATCCGGCAGAAGCTCGTCAACACCCGCGAGCGCCTCGCCCGGGGCACCTCCCACGAGGAGGGCCGCGACTACCTCGGCACCGCCGAGCTGCTCGCCGACCTCACCCTCATCCAGACCTCCCTGCGCGAACACCGCGGCGCGCTCTTCGCCGACGGCCGCATGGACCGCACCATCCGCACCCTGGCCGCCTTCGGCCTCCAGCTCGCCACCATGGACGTGCGCGAGCACGCCGACGCGCACCACCACGCGCTGGGCCAGCTCTTCGACCGGCTCGGCGAGGAGTCCTGGCGCTACGCCGACATGCCGCGCGAGTACCGCGGCAAGCTCCTCGCCAAGGAGCTCCGCTCCCGGCGCCCGCTGGCCCCCACCCCGGCGCCGCTCGACGCGGCCGGCCAGAAGACCCTCGGCGTCTTCGGCGCCGTCAAGGACGCCTTCGAGAAGTTCGGCCCCGAGGTCATCGAGTCGTACATCATCTCGATGTGCCAGGGCGCCGACGACGTCTTCGCCGCCGCCGTCCTCGCCCGCGAGGCCGGCCTCATCGACCTGCACGGCGGCTGGGCCAAGATCGGCATCGTGCCGCTCCTGGAGACCACCGACGAGCTGCGCGCCGCCGACGTGATCCTCGACGAGATGCTCGCCGACCCGTCCTACCGGCGCCTGGTCTCCCTGCGCGGCGACGTCCAGGAGGTCATGCTCGGCTACTCCGACTCCTCCAAGTTCGGCGGCATCACCACCAGCCAGTGGGAGATCCACCGCGCCCAGCGCCGGCTGCGCGACGTCGCGCACCGCTACGGGGTGCGGCTGCGCCTCTTCCACGGCCGCGGCGGCACCGTCGGCCGCGGCGGCGGCCCCTCGCACGACGCGATCCTCGCGCAGCCGTGGGGCACGCTGGAGGGCGAGATCAAGGTCACCGAGCAGGGCGAGGTCATCTCCGACAAGTACCTCGTCCCGTCCCTGGCCCGGGAGAACCTCGAACTGACCGTCGCGGCCACCCTGCAGGCGTCCGCCCTGCACACCGCGCCCCGCCAGTCCGACGAGGCCCTCTCCCGCTGGGACGCGGCCATGGACACCGTCTCCGACGCCGCCCACGCCGCGTACCGCGAGCTCGTCGAGGACCCGGACCTGCCCGCGTACTTCTTCGCGGCCACCCCCGTCGACCAGCTCGCCGACCTGCACCTGGGCTCGCGCCCCTCGCGCCGCCCCGACTCGGGCGCCGGCCTCGACGGCCTGCGCGCCATCCCGTGGGTGTTCGGCTGGACCCAGTCCCGCCAGATCGTCCCCGGCTGGTACGGCGTCGGCTCCGGCCTCAAGGCCCTGCGCGAGTCCGGTCACGCGGACGCGCTGACCGAGATGGGCGAGCGCTGGCACTTCTTCCGCAACTTCCTGTCCAACGTCGAGATGACGCTGGCCAAGACCGACCTGCGGATCGCCCGGCACTACGTCGACACCCTCGTGCCCGACGACCTCAAGCACGTCTTCGCGCGCATCGAGGCCGAGCACGAGCTGACCGTCCGCGAGGTCCTGCGCATCACCGGCGGCGAGAAGCTCCTGGACTCCCACCCGGTGCTCCAGCAGACCTTCTCCGTCCGCGACGCCTACCTGGACCCCATCTCCTACCTCCAGGTCTCCCTGCTGGCCCGCCAGCGCGCCGCCGCCGCCCGCGGCGAGGAGGCGGACCCGCTGCTCGCCCGCGCCCTGCTGCTCACCGTCAACGGTGTCGCCGCGGGCCTGCGCAATACCGGCTGACCCGCCGCACCACGGCACACGGGAGCCCCCGCACCCTTCCGGTGCGGGGGCTCCCGTACGTCTCGCGGCCGCCGCGCCACGAGCCGGCCGTCCTACGAGTTGTACGTGGACTGCGCGCGCTCCAGGCCCTCGGAGACCAGGCTCTCCACGGAGTCGGCCGCCCGGTCCACGAACCAGTCGAGCTCCTTGCGCTCCGTCGAGGAGAAGTCCTTCAGCACGAAGTCGGCGACCTGCATCCGGCCCGGGGGCCGGCCGATGCCGCAGCGGACCCGGTGGTAGTCGGGACCCATCGACTTCGTCATCGACTTCAGGCCGTTGTGCCCGTTGTCCCCGCCGCCCAGCTTCAGCCGCAGCGTCGGGTAGTCGATGTCCAGCTCGTCGTGGACCGCGACGATCCGCTCCAGCGGCACCTTGTAGAAGTCGCGCAGGGCCGTCACCGGGCCGCCGGACAGGTTCATGTACGTCATCGGCTTGGCCAGCACGACCCGGCGGCCCGCCGGCCCGGGCGGTCCGATACGGCCCTCGACCACCTGGGCCCGGGCCTTGTGCGCCTTGAACTTCCCCCGGATCCGCTCCGCCAGCAGGTCGGCCACCATGAACCCGATGTTGTGGCGGTTGCCCGCGTACTCCGGTCCGGGGTTGCCGAGGCCGACGATCAGCCAGGGCGCCGCGTCGTCCGACATCAAAAGCTCCTTAAGCGGGAACGACCGCCGTCCCGCTCCAGTGGAGCCGGACGGCGGTCGGTCAGCAACTGCTGAGGGGTGAGGGGGAGGCTCAGGCCTCGGTGCCCTCGGCCTCGGCGGCCGGCTCCTCGGCCTGCGGTGCGACGACCTGGAGGACGGCGATGTCGCCGTCGACGGCCAGGGTGGTGCCCGAGGGGAGGACCAGGTCCTTGGCGTGGATGGTCGCGCCGGCCTCGAGGCCCGCGATGGAGACGGTGACCTCGGTCGGGATGTGCGTGGCCTCGGCCTCGACGGAGATGGTGTTCTGGAGGGTCTCCAGCATGTTGCCGCCGACGGCCAGCTCGCCCTCGGTGACGATCGCGACGTCGACGGTGACCTTCTCGCCCTTCTTGACGATCAGGAAGTCGACGTGGGAGATCGAGCGCTTCAGGGGGTGACGCTGCACGGCCTTCGGGATGACCAGCTCGGTGCCGGCGCCCGCGATGTCCAGGGAGAGCAGGACGTTCGGGGTGCGCAGCGCGAGCAGCAGGCCGTGGCCCTCGACGTCGACGTGCTGGGGGGCGGTGCCGTGACCGTAGATGACGCCGGGAACCTTGCCCGCGATGCGGGCCTGGCGGGCGGAGCCCTTGCCGAACGACGTGCGGGCCTCGGCGGAAAGCTTGACCTCGGACATGCTCACTCCTCGTGGGGTGACGGAAGAACGGACTGGTCACCCGGCCGGAACGGCCTGCTACGAAGAGCGCGTCGATAACGGAGCATCCGTACCGGAAAACAGGTACGGCCTCCCTCGCCGAGCAACTCATGGAGTGTACCCGGCGGGGGAGGCCGTACCAAAAAGGATCTACCGCGTCCGCTGGCGAACGGTTACTGCTGCTCTTCGAACAGGCTGGTGACCGAGCCGTCCTCGAAGACCTCGCGCACCGCGCGCGCGACCATCGGGGCGATCGAGAGCACCGTGATCTTGTCGAGCTCCAGGTCGGACGGGTCCGGCAGGGTGTTCGTGAACACGAACTCGCTGACCTTGGAGTTCTTCAGGCGGTCGGCGGCCGGGCCCGACAGGATGCCGTGCGTGGCCGTCACGATGACGTCCTCCGCGCCGTGCGCGAACAGCGCGTCGGCCGCGGCGCAGATGGTGCCACCGGTGTCGATCATGTCGTCGACCAGGACGCAGACGCGGCCCTTGACCTCGCCGACGACCTCGTGGACGGTCACCTGGTTGGCGACGTCCTTGTCGCGGCGCTTGTGCACGATGGCCAGCGGCGCGTCCAGGCGGTCGCACCAGCGGTCGGCCACGCGCACGCGGCCGGCGTCCGGGGAGACGATCGTCAGCTTGGTGCGGTCCACCTTGGCGCCGACGTAGTCCGCGAGGACCGACAGGGCCGAGAGGTGGTCCACCGGGCCGTCGAAGAAGCCCTGGATCTGGTCCGTGTGCAGGTCGACCGTGAGGATGCGGTCCGCACCCGCGGTCTTCAGCAGGTCGGCGACCAGGCGGGCCGAGATCGGCTCGCGGCCCTTGTGCTTCTTGTCCTGGCGGGCGTAGCCGTAGGACGGGACGATCACGGTGATGGAACGTGCCGACGCGCGCTTCAGCGCGTCGATCATGATCAGCTGCTCCATGATCCACTTGTTGATCGGAGCCGTGTGGCTCTGGATCAGGAAGCAGTCCGCGCCGCGAGCCGACTCCTGGAAGCGGACGTAGATCTCGCCGTTCGCGAAGTCGAAAGCCTTGGTCGGCACGAGGCCGACTCCCAGCTGGTGTGCGACCTCCTCGGCCAGCTCGGGGTGGGCGCGGCCGGAGAAGAGCATCAGCTTCTTCTCGCCGGTCGTCTTGATCCCGGTCACAGCACTGTCTCCTCAGACGTGTGGGAAAGCTGCTCGCCCCCGTGTGCGTCCGTCCCGCACACGGTGAGCCAGCCGAATTGCGTGCACCTATCACGGTACGCCGTCAGGGGCGCACCTGTTTCCGGTCAGTTCACCTCAGTGGTGGCCGGGGTCCTCCGGGGCCGCCGACTGCGCCGCGGTCGCGGCGGCGCTGCCCGGGCGCTTGCGGGCCACCCAGCCCTCGATATTCCGCTGCTGGCCGCGGGCCACGGCCAGCGCACCGGGCGGAACGTCCTTGGTGATCACGGAGCCGGCCGCGGTGTAGGCGCCGTCCCCGATGGTGACGGGTGCCACAAACATGTTGTCCGAGCCCGTCTTGCAGTGTGAGCCGATGGTCGTGTGGTGCTTGTGTTCGCCGTCGTAGTTCACGAACACGCTGGCCGCGCCGATGTTGGTGTACTCGCCGATCGTCGCGTCGCCCACGTACGACAGGTGCGGCACCTTGGTGCCCTCGCCGATCGTGGCGTTCTTCATCTCGACGTACGTCCCGGCCTTGGCCTTCGCGCCGAGGTTCGTGCCCGGCCGCAGGTACGCGAACGGTCCCACGGTCGCGGACTCGCCGACGACCGCGCTGTCGGCCACCGTGTTGTCCACGCGGGCGCCCGCGTGGACGGTCGTGTCCCGCAGGCGGGTGTTGGGGCCCACCTCGGCCCGCTCCGCGACGTGGGTGGCGCCGAGGAGCTGGGTGCCGGGGTGGATCAGCGCGTCCTGCCCGAAGGTGACGGTCACGTCCACGAACGTACTGGCCGGGTCCACGACCGTCACGCCCGCGAGCATGGCCTGCTCCAGCAGGCGCGCGTTCAGCAGCGCGCGGGCCTCCGCGAGCTGCACGCGGTTGTTGATGCCGAGGATCTGACGGTGGTCGCCGCCGACCGAGGCGCCGACGCGGTGGCCGGCCTCGCGCAGGATGCCGAGGACGTCGGTGAGGTACTCCTCGCCCTGGCTGTTGTCGGTGCGGACCTTCCCGAGGGCGTCCGCGAGGAGGGTGCCGTCGAAGGCGAAGACCCCGGAGTTGATCTCGCGGACGGCGCGCTGGGCGTCGGTGGCGTCCTTGTGCTCGACGATGCCGGTCACGGCGCCGTCGGCGCCCCGGATGATCCGCCCGTAGCCGGTGGAGTCGGGCACCTCGGCGGTGAGCACGGTGACGGCGTTGCCGTCGGCCTCGTGCGTGCGCGCGAGTTCGCGGAGCGTCTCCCCGGTCAGCAGCGGGGTGTCGCCGCAGACGACGATCACGGTGCCGGTGACGTTCCCGCCGAGCTCCTCCAGGGCCATCCGGACCGCGTGGCCCGTGCCGTTCTGCTCGTACTGGACGGCGGTGCGGACCCCGGCGTCGACGGTGGAGAGGTGCGCGGTGACCTGCTCGCGGGCGTGTCCGACGACCACGACGAGGTGGGCGGGGTCCAGCTCGCGGGAGGCGGCGACGACGTGACCGACGAGCGAGCGCCCGCAGATCTCGTGCAGGACCTTGGGGGTGGCCGACTTCATGCGGGTGCCTTCCCCCGCTGCGAGTACGACGACGGCTGCCGGGCGGTTGGCGCTCACGGGTGGGCCCTTCGGCTTCGGGGGTGGACCCGTGAAGGATAGCGGGGGGCCCGTGCCCCCCAACGAAGGCGGGTCCCGACCGTGGAGGTCAGGACCCGTACGTGCGGAGCTCCCCCGCCAGGACTCGAACCCGGACATAAGGCACCAAAAGCCTCAGTGCTGCCAATTACACCACAGGGGATTATCTGCGACTAAACCAGACATTGCGGTCTCATGGTCGAGTCGACGGCACCTACTATGCCGCACCGGGTGCCCTCGACGCGACGGTCTTCGGCGGCGCTTCGCCGATGCGCCCCGGCGGTGCGAGGGGGGCGCTGGCTAGGGTGGAGCGCATGACCGGTACGGGGGAAGTGAAAGGCCGGGCCGGGCCGCCTTTGTGGTGGGTGCGGCGCCGGGATCTCTGGGTGGACCTGACGCTCGGCGGGCTGTCCGTCGTCGAGTGCGGCTGGGAGGGCGTGCTCTTCGCGCGCGAGGCGGGGCTGCCGACCGCGGTCGGGGTGCTGTTCGGCATCGTGGTGGGGGCCGTGATCGTGCTGCGGCGGCGCCGGCCGATCGCCGTGGTGCTGGTCGGGATCGCCGTCGCTCCGGCCTCGATGGGGTTCCTGCTCGGGGTGGTGGGGCTGTACACGCTGGCCTCCTCCGAGGTGCCCCGGCGGATCATCGCGACGCTGGCCTCCATGTCGCTCGCCGCGACCTTCGCGGTGATGTACATGCGCACCCGCGGGGACGTGGAGGCCGATCCGACGCTGGTGGTGGTGCTGTCCGGTTTCGTGGCGGTGGCGCTGACCGTGCCGCCCGTCCTGTTCGGGCTGTACATCGGCGCCCGGCGGCGGCTCATGGAGAGCCTCCAGGAACGCGCGGACTCCCTGGAACGGGAACTGTCGCTGCTGGCCGACCGGGCGGAGGAGCGGGCCGAGTGGGCCCGGACCGAGGAGCGGACCCGGATCGCGCGGGAGATGCACGACGTCGTCGCGCACCGGGTCAGCCTGATGGTGGTGCACGCCGCGGCCCTGGAGGCGGTGGCGCTGAAGGACCCGGCGCGGGCCGCGAAGAACGCCGCCCTGGTGGGGGACATGGGGCGCCAGGCGCTGACCGAGCTGCGGGAGATGCTCGGGGTGCTGCGGGCCGCCGAGAAGCCGAAGCCGGTCCCGGCGCCCGTGGCGGCCGTCGCGGCCCTGACCGCGACGGCGGCCGGGGGTTTCGAGGACGGGCCCACGCTCGGTGAGCTGGAGGCGCTGGTCGGGCAGTCCCGGACGGCCGGGATGACCGTCGAGATGGTGGTGCACGGCGAGGGGCCGGCGTACGCGGCGGAGGTGGAGCAGACGGCGTACCGGGTGGTGCAGGAGGCGCTGACCAACTGCCACAAGCACGCCCCGGGCGCGCGCGTCGTGGTGCGGCTCGCGCACCGCGACGGGGAGGTCGCGATGCAGGTGGAGAACGGACCCTGCGACGGCACCTCCGCCGAACACGGGCTGCCGAGCGGGGGCAACGGGCTCGTCGGGATGCGGGAGCGGGTGCTCGGGCTGGGCGGGGTCTTCGTGTCGGGGCCGACGGACGAGGGCGGCTTCAAGGTGTCGGCGGTCCTGCCGGTCCGCTAGGCGCTGTCCTCGGCGGGCGGGCGGGCGGGCAGGCAGGCGCGCGGGCGCGGTGGCGCGGTGGCGCCGGCCCTCCGGGCGCGGGGCCGGGCCGGGTTTGCCGGGGCGGTTCTGCCGGGCCGGCTCGCGGCGGGCGCGCGGTGCGGCCGGCGCCGGGCGCGGGGCCGGTCCCGCCCCGGCGCCCCGCCGGTCAGCCGGTGGTGAGGCGGGTGGGCTGGAGGCCCGTCAGGAGGAGCGTCAGGGCCTCGTCCACGCTCGCCCCGAGGTACCAGTCGCCGGTGTGGTCGATGCCGTACACCCGGCCCTCGGCGTCGAGCGCGAGGTGGGAACCGCCGTCGGACTCGACGCCGAGCGGGCAGAGCGTGGTGGACAGGGCCCGGCCGAGGTCGGCGAACGTACGGGCCAGGTGCAGTCCGGTCAGCGGGTCGATCCGGACGGGGACCGGCGCTATCTGCCGCCCCGGCCCCGGGGCGGTGACCGTGAGGCCGCCGAATTCCGCCCAGGCCTCGACGGCGGCCGGGAACACCGTGTGCCGGTGTCCGGCGGGGGTGGTGTGGTCCCGGAGGGCGTCGGCCCAGTACTCGGCCTGCTTGATGTCCCAGCGGCCGGGTTCCCAGCCGGCGATGCGCAGGGCGGAGTTCACGGCGACCGGGAAACGGGTGGCCGAGGAGCGGTCGTAGGACGCGGAGGTGCTGGTCATGGCTACTCGGCTGGGGTGAGGTCGACGGAGCGTACGCCGAAGTGGGCGAGGAGGGCCTCGCAGGAGCGGCAGGGGGGTGCGTAGCTGCCGTGGAGGGGGTCGCCGTCCTCGCGGATGCGGCGGGCGGTGATCTTCGCGTGCTTGAGGGAGCGGCGGGCCTCGCTCGCGGCCAGGGGCTTGCGGGAGGCGCGCTTGGAGCGGGCGCCCTCGACGGCCGTCAGGTGGCGGGAGAGGAGGAGCGCCTCCGGACATCGGCCGGTGAACCGTTCGCGCTGGCCGCTGGTGAGGGTGTCGAGGAAGTCCTGGACGAGGGGGTGCAGTGCGGGCGGCTGGTCGGCCTTGCCCGCGGTGCCGGTGAGGGTCTCGCCGCGTACGGAGAGGGCGGCGGCGACCGTGGGCAGGATCCCGTCGCGGCGGAACCGCAGGACGGGCGGGGTCGGCCGGCCGTCGGCGCTGCCCCAGCGCAGGCGGGGATCGCCGACGGGACCGCCCGCCTCGGCGGCGCCCGCGGGCGCTCCCCGGCCTTCCGGTGCCGCTCCCCGCTCTTCCGTGGGCCTCGTCCCTTCCTCTGCCGGTGTGCCTTCGGGTGCTTGCGCCGCCGCTCGGTCTCCCGGTGTTCCCGGGCCTCCCGCGGCGGTCTCGGCCGGATCCGGCCGTGTTGCCGTGTGGTGCATGGTCGCGCTTTCCCTCCCGTGGCGGCGGTGGTGGCCGCTGTCGCGCACGCCCCCGTGCCGCGGGGACAGCCTGTCAAATGTCTCCTGTCCTGCGGAAGCGGGGTCGAATTTTCGTATCAATTCGGATGTTCCCGGCCGGAGCCCGGAGGCGTGGCCTACGCGCGGGTGAGCCCCTTGCCCCAGCGCATAGGCTGTGGCGAACCAGCCAGATCCAGCAGGGGGCTACCGCCATGACGACAGGTCGGCTCGGGCAGCAGGCCGCGCCACCCAACGCCGCTTACTCGGGGCAGGTCGTGCATTTCCCGGACCCCGTCCGGGCCGCTCGGCATCCCCACGGTGTGCGGATGGACGGCAACGGCCATCCGGACTTCTCCGCCTACGCGCGGGCCGCGGTCGAGATCGCCGACCCGCCCGAGGGCTTCGGCGTGGACGAGCTGCGGCTGACGGACTGCGTGTCCGCGAACGCCGCGATGCGCGCCGCCGGGCACGAGCTGTGGGACACGGTCGGGCCGGTGGCGACCCCGCACGGCTGGACCTGGCACCACGTGTCGGGTTCGCGGCGCATGGAGCTGGTCCCGGTCGAGGTGAAGGCGCTGCTGCGGCACCACGCGGGGCTGGCGACGGCCCCGGTGGACCACGACAAGCGCGGGACGCGGTCCCTCCAGGAAGTGCGCCCGGTGCACCTGGGGCTGCCGAAGGCCGTGGTGTCGGTGTCCGAGGAGCAGGTGCAGGGCGTCGAGGAGGACCTCGGCTACCGGCTGCCGGAGGCGTACCGCTCGTTCCTGAAGGCCGCGGGCGGCTGCGCGCCAGTCGGCGCGGGCCTGGACGTGGACCTCGGTCTGCTGGTGGACCAGCCGTTCTTCACGGTGCGCGAGGAGGCCGCGGTCAACGACCTCGTGTACGTCAACAAGTGCCTGCGGGACCACCTGACGAAGGACTACCTGTGCGTGGCCTTCGTCCAGGGCGGCCTGCTCGCGCTGAAGGTGCGGGGCGAGGGCACCGGTTCGGTGTGGTTCTCCCCGTACGACGACGCCCGCGACCGGGACGGCTGGTCGGTGCAGGAGCGCGTGGAGCGGTTGTTGCTGCCGTGCGGCGCTGATTTCGATGCCTTCCTGGAGCGGCTCGCGGGCAATCCGCCGGAGCTGGAGACGGTGGCCGGTCTGATGGTGGACGGCGGATTCGCACGCTCGGTTCCCGTGGTGCGTGCCGGTTCGGATGAGGGGTGACGGCGCGGTGGTGACGTTTGCGCAGGCGCAGGAGCGCGCCGAGGAGTGGATCAACGGCGACGTGCCCGGCTACCAGCACCGTGAGGTGCGGGTCCGGGAGTTCGGCCTCGGGTTCGTGGTGTGGGCGGAGGACCGGGCGGCCGGCCCGGTGTCCGGGGGCGGCCGGCAGCGGCTGGTCATCGCCCGGGACAGCGGGGAGGTGACGCTGTGGCCGGGACTGCCGGTGGGTGAGGTGATCCGCCGGTACGAGGAGGAGTACGGGGCGACGGCCGTGGCCGCCGCTTCGGAGGCGTCCGTTCCGCCGCCTCGGATCGACTCGGAGCAGACCTCGTTCATGCTGAGTCCGCCGGAGTGGCTCCAGGAGGCGGCGGACCGGGCGGGGATCCCGCGCGGACCGGCGTCGTCGGCGTCTTCTTCTTCCGCGTCCTCATCTTCTTCCGCTTCCCCGTCGTCCTCGTCGGCCCCGCAGCCTTCGTCGCTCTCGTCGTCCTCGTCCTCGTCGCCGGATCCGGCCGCGGGCCCGGTCTCCGCGCCGGTCTCCTCCTCTTCCTCGTCCGCTTCTTCCCCTTCGCCCTCCTCGCCGGATGCGGTGGCCCCGGAGACCGCCGAGCCCGCCGGCGGTGCGCCGGCGTCCGTGGACGCGGTGCCGCTGCGGCGCGGGGGCGAGATTCCGTACGAGCCGACCGCCAACGACGGTGTCCCGTCGGCCGTGCCGACCGGGGCGACGCCCTGGGCCGGTACCGACGTGACCCCCGACGCGGACGACGCCTCCGTGCCGCTGCCCGCGACCGTGTTCGCACCCCCGCTGTCCGGGTCGGACCTGGAGGACGGGCCCTCCTCGGGAGTGGCCCCGGAGGCGCAGACCACGCTCATGGCCGGGGGAAGCGCGCTCCCGCGCACCGCGGTCGTGCCGGCGCTCGGTTCGGACGCGGGCGACATCGCCGACGCGCCGACCAGCAAGGCCCAGATCTCCCGGCCGGGTTCGCGCGGCCCCGGCCAGACGCCCGTGCCGCCGGGTCCGCCCGGTGCTCCCGGCGCGCCCGGTGCCTCCCTGGGCGGGCAGCCGCCCGCCCGCCCCGGCGCCGGGGCGGACCATGCCGCCACGATGCTGGCCGGTCCCGGAGTTCCGGGTACGGGTCAGCCGCCGGCTCCTCCGGGTCCGCCCGGGGCTCCCGGCGGGGGTGCGCACCATGCCGCGACGATGCTGGCCGGTCCCGGTGTGCCGCAGCCGCCCGGTCCGCCGGGTCCGCCCGGCGGCACCCCGGCCGGCGGCTTCGACCACGCCGCCACCATGCTGGCCGGGCCCGGCGTACCGCAGCCCCCGGGCCCGCCCGGTGCGCCCGGTGCGCCCGGTGCGGGTCAGCCGCCGGCTCCTCCGGGTCCGCCCGGGGCTCCCGGCGGGGGTGCGCACCACGCCGCGACGATGCTGGCCGGTCCCGGTGTGCCGCAGCCGCCCGGTCCGCCGGGTCCGCCCGGCGGCACCCCGGCCGGCGGGATCGACCACGCCGCGACCATGCTGGCCGGCCCCGCCGTGGGCCGTGCGCCCGCGCCCCCCGGCCCGCCGCCGGGCGGGCCCGCGGCGCCGCCCCCGGCGCCCACCGGCGCGCCCACGGTGGGCCCCGGCTACCAGGCCGTGCTCCGCTACCGCGCGCCCGACGGCTCCGAGCAGCAGCTGATCCGCCGCTCGGCGCCCGGCACGCCGCACCCGGAGTGGCAGATCCTGTACGAGCTCCGCGCGATGAACGTGCCGCCGCAGCAGGTGCTGGAGCTGCACACCGAGCTGGCGTCCTGCGAACTGCCCGGCGGTTACTGCGCCCGGATGATCCGGGAGACCTGGCCGCAGGTGCGGATCACCAGCGTGGCTCCGTACGGGACGGACCACGCGGGCCGCCAGCAGGGCATGCGGCACCTGCTCACCCACCAGGGGGAGCTGCACCAGGTGGCCGACGGCCCGGCGCGCCCCGCGCCGGTGCGGGCCCCCCTGCCGCAGGTCCCGCTCCAGCCGGCCGTCCCGCTGGACGCGATCGCGCAGGAACTGGCGGGTGCCTTCGGTCCGCAGGGCGTGTTCCGCTTCGAGCAGCGGGCCGTGTCCCGGCAGGGCGTGCCGGAGATCGTGGCGCAGACCCTGATGTGGGCGGGCGTGCCCGTCGACTTCGGGCCGTTCTTCTGGGGCCAGGCGGTACCGGGCCAGCCCGTGCCGACGCTGGCCGAACTGGCCGCGCAGCGGCAGGTGCAGCCGGCGTCGGACGCGGGCTCGTACCTCGTCGTCGGCAGCGACTTCGGCAAGGCGCTCTGCGTGCAGTACGGGACCGCCAGCATCGTCGCGGTGCCGGTGGAGGGCGGTCCGGGCGGCGCCCCGGTCCCGCCGCAGTTCGTGAACTCCAGCCTGCCGCAGTTCGTACGCTCCCTGGCGATGCTGGGTCACATGTGGCGGCTGCGCCAGCATCTGACGCCGGAGCAGGCGGGCCGCTGGACCGTCGATTTCCAGGCGAATCTGGCGGGCCTCGACAGCGCCGCGCTGGCGTCTGCCGAGAACTGGTGGTCGGTGCTGCTGGAGCAGATGTGGGACGGACTGCTGTGATCGCAGGCTGATCCGAAGATCGGTTGTATGGCCGGGGTGAGACCTTCGCACAGGGTCTCGGCCCGGCCATTCCGGCTTCTGCTCGCAAATGACGCATCCTTGACAGCAATCCCCGCGAGAGAGGCGCTTCCAGGATGAGTGCACCGATTGCGACCGTGCGCGGTCGCGGCTACCGCCCGGAAGAGGTCGACCGGTATCTCGCCCGGCTCTCCGGCAGCCGTGACGAGGCCCGGGAGCGGGTGGCACGGCTGACCGTCCTGGCCGAGCGGCTGGAGGGGGAGTCGGCGCGGCTCCGCGACGAGGTGGCCGCACTGGCCCCGCAGACGTACGACGAGCTGAGCGAGCGGGCCCGGCGGATCCTGCTGCTCGCACAGGAGGAGTCGCAGGCGCTGGGGGCGGACGCCCGGGCGGACGCCGCGCAGATCCGTGACGCGGCCGGCGCGCACGCCGAGCGGGTCGCGGAACTGGCCCGCCACGACGCGGAGGCGGTGCGCGAGCAGACCGAGGTACGGGCCCGTCAGGGACTCCTGCGCGCGCAGCGGGAGGCGGACGACGCGCGCGCGGGGGCGCGGGACGACGCGGAGGCGTGGCGCGCGGAGGGCCTAGCCGCGCTGGACGGGATGCGACGCCGGTCGGAAACGCTGCTGGCGGAGCGCGAGCAGGAGCACACGGACCGGTGGGACGCGGCCGAGCGGGAGCTGGCGGCGCGGGACGCGGAGCTGGCCGGCCGCCAGGCGGAGCTGGAACGGCACGCGGAGGCGCGGCTGGCCGAGGCGCGGCGCGCGCTGGCCGAGGCGGAGGAGTCGGCGCGGCACGGGCAGGAGGACGCGGAGGCGGCCGCCGCCGAGGTGATCGCGGAGGCCAGGGTCCAGGAGGAGCGGGTGGGCCGGGAGACGGAGCGGATCCTGCGGGAGCACGCGGAGTCGCAGGACGAGATGCGGGCCCACATGAACCACGTCCGCTCCAGCCTGGCGGCCCTGACGGGCCGGGCCCCGGCGGAGGGCTGAGCCGCTTCCGCGCGCCGCCCGGCGGAGGCCCGGCAGGCGATCGGCCGGAACGTCGGGCCCGTCGCTCAGGGGAGTTTCGCGAGGAAGGCGGCGATCAGCGGGGCGATCTCCGGAAGGTGGGTCTCCAGGGCGAAGTGGCCCGCGCCGTCGAAGACGTGGACTTCCGCGTCCGGCACGTCCCGGCGGTACGCCTCGGCGCCCGCCGGGGTGAAGAAGGGGTCTCCCGCGCCCCAGACGACCAGCACCGGCACGCCCGCGGAGCGCAGCCAGGCCTGCCAGACGGGGTACTGGGCGAAGTTCGAGGCGTAGTCGAAGGCCAGGTCGGCCTGGGCGTCGGCGCGGCCCGGCAGGCCGAGGTAGTGGACGTCGAGGGCCGGGCCGTCGGGGGAGAGGAGGCCGGGGTCGGCGACGCCGGTCTCGTACTGGAAGCGGGTGCCCTCCGCGGTGAACAGGCCGCGGACGCGCTCCTCGTCGCCCGGGACCTCGCGGCGCAGGCCGGCGAAGCCGCGGGCCGCGTCCGAGAGGCCCTCCTCGTAGGCGTTGCCGTTCTGCACGATCAGGCCCGTCACCCGCTCCGGCCGCCGGGCGGCGACCCGGAGGCCGACGGGCGCGCCGAAGTCGAAGACGTACAGGGCGAACCGGTCCAGGCCGAGGGCGTCGGCGAAGCCCTCCACGACGTCGGCGAGCCGGTCGAAGGAGTACGTGAAACCGGCCGGGGCCTCGGTGCGGCCGGAGCCGGGGTAGTCGGGTGCGATCAGCCGGTGGGGGGTGTCGCCGAGGGCGTCCATCAGGCGGGCGAACTGGTGGGAGGAGGTGGGGAACCCGTGCAGGAGCAGCAGGACCGGGCCGTCGGCGGGGCCGCTCTCGCGGTAGGCGACGCGGACGCCGTCCACCTCGACGGTGCGGTGCCGGACGGACGGAACGGCGGTGCGGAGTGCGGTGCGAAGTGCGGTCATCACATGGCTCCTCGGGTCTTGTTCCCATTAGTCTCGCCCGCTTCCTGCTAATGGGTCAAGGGGGAGGGGTAGCATTAGTCGGGTGACAGTGACCTTCCCGCTCACCGGTGAGCCCCTCGCGCTGGACCTCCTCAACACCCGCACCGCGCAGGACGACCTCGTCGCGGGGCCCTCCGCTCTCGCCGCCTGGCTGGCGGCGCAGGCCGGGCGGCTGACCCCGGTCGCCGCCGTGGGCCCGGCCGAGGTGGCCGCCGTGGCGGGCGTGCGGGAGGCCGCCCGCCCGGCGCTGGAGGCCGTGCGCCACGGCGGGCGTCCGCCGGCCGGAGCCCTGCGCGCGCTGAACGCCGCCCTGGCGGCCGCCCCGGTCCGCCGCGAGCTGCTCTGGGACGCGGAGGCGGGCCCGGCGGCGGTGTCGCGCCGGGACGCCGCGCCGGCCCTGCGGCTCGCCGCCGAGCTGGCCGAGGCGGTCGCCGAACTGCTGACCGACCCCCGGGTGGCGGCGGTGCGGGCGTGCGAGGCCCCGGACTGCGTGCTGCTGTTCCTGCCCGCGCATCCGCGCCGGCGCTGGTGCGTGGCGGCGGCGTGCGGCAACCGGGCCCGGGTGGCCCGCTATTACGCCCGCCACAAGTAGCCGCCGCGCGGGGCCGCGGCCGCCCGCGGAGGGGCACCCCTAGGGAGCCGGGGCGGCCTGCGCCGGAGTCCCCTCGTAGCAGTACGGGTCGCTGCGCAGGCCGCGGGCCGTGACGACCACCGTGAACGGCGCCGCCGCGGCGCCCGGGAGCGGAGCCGTCAGGGCGCCCGTCAGCGGGTCCGCCGCCGCCGGGAGCACGGTGTCGTCCACCGTGACCCGGGTCGCCTGGCCCGCCGGGCCGGGGGCGAAGCCGCCGCCCTCGACGGTGAGCAGCCCGTCGTGGACGCGCACGTCGGTGATCACCGGAGTGGCCCGGGTGGCCAGCTTGTTCACCAGGTACGCCCCCGCGGGTGCGCCGGTCAGCGCCCAGATCTCGTGGGGCAGGCGCGGCAGTCCGCCGCCGACGTCGGAGAGGAAGAAGAGCACCACGTAGAGCATGGTGACGGCGCTGAGCGCGACGTACTGCAGGTCGACGAGGTCGGTGCGACCGCTGTCGTTCGCGATGAGCTCCCGCAGCGGGCGCCGTCCCGACGCGATCGGCTTGGGGGCCGGCTTGGCCATGGTGCCGTTCTCCACGCGCAGGCCCACGACCGTCTTCGCGGCGATCATCGCCACGTACGGGCCGCCGAGCAGCGGCAGGTACACCGACGTCAGGGTGGACAGCGGGCCGTGCTCGCCCTGGAACCAGCCGATGCCGCCGCCCGCCGTGAGCCCGTACGCGAGGAGGGCGAGGAGCAGCCAGAGCAGGATCACCGTCCAGGCCAGGGCCAGCACGGTGGAGGTGGAGAGCCGGCCGTCGCGGCCGGTGACGAAGCCCGGACTGCGGCGCAGCCGCAGGGCGAGCGGCCCGGCGAGCGCGACGAGCAGCGCAAGGGCGAAGAGTGCGGAAGCCATGTGATCCCCCCGGAAAACGGTCCTGGGCACGAGGGTCACCCATCGGATCGGTTCATGACAACCCGCACCGCCGTGCGCCGGCCCCTTCAGTCCTCCGGGAGGACGGGGAACCTCCGCGGGGCCGCCAGCAGCAGGATCAGCAGCGCGACGAGGGCGGCCACGGCCGCCCCGAGGAAGATGTGGTCGACGGCGGCGGCCACGGCCGCGCGCAGCTCGCCGGCGGCGGCCGGGGGGAGCAGCTCCGGCCGCTCCAGCGCCTTCGCCACGTCGTCCAGGCCGTCCGGCAGCCCGGGGGCGGAGGCGTCCGCCAGCCGGGACGCGAGGGTGGCGTTGGCGACGGCCGCGAGCAGGGCCGCCCCGACGCTCTGGCCGACCTGCCGGCAGAACAGCACCGAGGCGGTGGTGGTGCCCCGCTCCGCCCAGCCCACGGTGGCCTGCACCCCGATCATCAGCGGCAGTTGGAAGAGCCCGAGGGCCGCCCCCAGCACCAGCATGACCAGCGCGGGCTGCCAGGGGCGGGCGGGGTGCGGGAGCAGGGTGAAGGAGTACAGGATCACGGCGGCCAGGGAGATCCCCACGGCGGCGGTGTTCCGGAACCCGATGCGCCGGTACACGTGCTGGCTCAGGGCGGCGGACAGCGGCCAGCTCAGGGTCATCACGGACATCACGAACCCGGCGGCGATCGGGCCGAGCCCCAGCACGGACTGGGCGTACGTCGGCATGAACACCATCGGGGCGACCATCAGCAGCCCGAACACCGCCATCGCCAGGTTCACGGCGGCGATCGTGCGCCGCCGCCACACCCAGCCGGGCAGGATCGGCTCCGCCGCCCGGCGCTCCACCCACACCACCACCGCGGCCAGCACCGCGCTCCCGGCCAGCAGGCCCAGCGAGGGCGCGGACAGCCAGGGCCAGGCCACCCCGCCCTGGACCAGCGCGAAGAGCAGCACCCCGCCGCAGGCGAACACGGCGAGCGCCCCGGCCCAGTCGACCGGGCCCCGGCGCCCGGGGGACCGTACGGGCTCCACCAGGTGGCGGGCGACCATCCACAGGGCGAGCGCGGCCAGCGGCAGGTTGAGCAGGAAGATCCAGCGCCAGTGGGCGTACGCGGCGAGCAGCCCGCCGACCGCCGGCCCGGCCACGGAGGAGGCGGCCCACACGGTGGACATGCGGGCCTGGATCCGCGGCCGGTCCTTCAGCGGGTAGAGGTCGGCGGCCAGGGTCTGGACGGTGCCCTGGAGGGCTCCGCCGCCCAGCCCCTGGACGATCCGGAAGGCGATCAGGGCGCCCATGTTCCAGGCGAGCCCGCACAGCAGCGAGCCGGCGAGGAAGAGGCCGATCCCGAAGAGCAGCACCGGCTTGCGGCCGAAGGTGTCCGCCAGCTTCCCGTACACCGGCAGGGTGACGGTGACCGCCAGCAGGTAGCCGGAGAACAGCCAGGAGAAGACGGAGAAGCCGCCGAGGTCGCCGACGATCTGCGGGACGGCGGTCGCGACGATGGTGCTGTCCAGGGCGACCAGGGACATGCACAGCATCAGCGAGGCGACCACCGCCGACGGCGGCCGGCCCGCGGCCGTCCCCGCCGACGCCCCGCCCGCGGCCGTCCCCGCCGCGGCGGCGGCCGCGCGCTCCCCTGACCCCACCGGATTCCTTCCCCCTGCACACAGTTGCGGGGAACACCTTCTCACCGGCGGCGTACCGGGCGGTATCCCCCAGACTCCCTCCGCCGCAGGGCGGAGAACCCCTAGGGGGCGCTCCGCAGAAGGGGCCAGGGGTCTTTCGTCCCGGCGGATGAGGTCCGGGTCCCCGCAGCGTCCTTAACTGGTTCACATGGGCCGGGAGCCCCGGGGGGTGGGGTTAACCCCCGGGCGGATACGGCAACGGGCACCAGCGCGCCGCACCCCCGGCCCCACCAGACTTCACGACGGCGACGCAGTATGCGGACGACGCACATCTACCGAGGAGAAACACCGTGACAACGGCTATGACCGAGACCAGGCACGGGGGCACTGGAGGGCATGAAGCCGTCGCGGCCCGGGCGCGGAAGGTCGTCAAGGCCTACGGCTCCGGCGAGACGCGCGTCGTCGCCCTCGACGAGGTGGACGTCGACATCCGCCGCGGCCAGTTCACCGCGATCATGGGCCCCTCGGGGTCCGGCAAGTCCACGCTGATGCACTGCCTCGCCGGACTCGACACGGTGACCAGCGGTCAGATCCACCTCGACGACACCGAGATCACCGGCCTCAAGGACAAGAAGCTCACGCAGCTGCGGCGCGACCGGATCGGCTTCATCTTCCAGGCCTTCAACCTGCTGCCCACGCTGAACGCCCTGGAGAACATCACCCTCCCCATGGACATCGCGGGACGCCGTCCCGACGCGGAGTGGCTGAACCGGGTCGTGGAGACCGTGGGGCTCGCCGGGCGGCTGAAGCACCGGCCCACCGAGCTCTCCGGCGGCCAGCAGCAGCGCGTGGCCGTCGCCCGCGCCCTCGCCGCCCGGCCGCAGATCATCTTCGGCGACGAGCCGACCGGAAACCTGGACTCCCGGGCCGGCGCCGAGGTCCTCGGCTTCCTGCGCCGCTCGGTCGACGAGCTCGGCCAGACCATCGTCATGGTCACGCACGACCCGGTCGCCGCCTCCTACGCGGACCGCGTCGTCTTCCTCGCCGACGGCCGCATCGTCGACGAGATGTACGGGCCCACCGCCGAGCAGGTCCTCGACCGCATGAAGGACTTCGACGCGCGCGGGCGGACCTCATGAGCGGCATGGTCCTGAAGACCTCGCGGCGCAACTTCGTCGCGCACAAGGGGCGGATGGCGCTCTCCGCCGTCGCGGTCCTGCTGTCCGTCGCCTTCGTCTGCGGCACGCTGGTGTTCACCGACACGATGAACACCACCTTCGACAAGCTCTTCGCCGTCACCAACTCCGACGTGACCGTCAGCCCGAAGTCGGCCGTCGACGGGGAGGAGACCCCCGACCGCGGCAAGCCCGAGGTGCTGGACGGCGCGGTCGTCGGGAAGGTCGCCGCGGCCGAGGGCGTCGAGAGCGCCGAGGGCGGCGTCCTGTCGATGTCCGTCACGGTGGTCAACTCCAAGAACGAGAACATGGGCTCGACCACCGGCGCCCCGACCATCGCGGGCAACTGGAACGACAACGAGCTCAAGTCCATGAAGATCACCGCCGGTCACGCGCCGCGCGGCCCCACCGAGGTGATGGTCGACGCCGACACCGCGAAGAAGCACGGCCTGGGGATCGGCGACGAGCTGCGCACCATCGCCGTCACCGGTGACGTCCGCGCCACCATCACCGGCCTCGCCGCCTTCACCGTCACCAACCCCGGTGCGGCCGTCGTCTACTTCGACACCGCCACCGCGCAGCAGCAGCTGCTCGGCGCCGCCGGCGCCTTCACCCACGTCAACGTCACCGCGAAGGACGGGGTGAGCGACGAGCAGCTCAAGGCGAACGTCGCCGCCGCCGTCGGCGCGGACACCTACAAGCTGCAGACCTCCCAGGAGGCCGCGGACGCCAACCGCAAGGACGTCGGCGCCTTCCTCGACGTCATGAAGTACGTGATGCTCGGCTTCGCCGGGATCGCCTTCCTCGTCGGCATCTTCCTCATCTTCAACACCTTCTCGATGCTGGTCGCCCAGCGGACCCGCGAGATCGGGCTGATGCGCGCCATCGGCGCCGACAGCGGACAGGTCCTCAAGTCCGTCGTGGTCGAGGCCTTCCTCCTCGGCGTCGTGGGCTCCGTCCTGGGCGTCGGCGCGGGCGTGGGCCTGGCCGTCGGACTCATGAAGCTCATGGGCCAGATGGGCATGCACCTGTCCACCGACGACCTGACCGTCGCCTGGACCACCCCGGCCATCGGCGTCTTCCTCGGCGTCGTCGTCACCGTCGTCGCCGCCTTCGTCCCGGCCCGCCGGGCCGGCAAGGTCTCCCCGATGGCCGCCCTGCGCGAGTCCGGCACCCCCGGCGACCGCAAGGCCGGCATCGTCCGGGCCGTCCTCGGCCTGACCCTCACCGGCATCGGCGGCGCCGCGCTGTACCTCACCACCGCCGCCGACGAGGCCGGACCCGGATCGATGTGGCTCGGCCTGGGCGTCGTCCTCACCCTCGTCGGCTTCATCGTCATCGGACCGCTCCTCGCCGCCGGCGTGGTGCGGGTGCTCTCCGGCGCCGTCCTGCGGCCCTTCGGCTCCGTGGGCCGCCTCGCCGAGCGCAACGCCCTGCGCAACCCGCGCCGCACCGGCGCCACCGCCGCCGCGCTGATGATCGGCCTGGCCCTGGTCGCCTGCCTGTCGGTGGTCGGCTCCTCGATGGTGGCCTCCGCCACCGACGAACTCGACAAGTCGGTCGGCGCGGACTACGTCGTCAACTCCATGACCGGGCAGCCCGTCATGCCCCAGGCCGAAGCGGCGCTGCGCGCCGCCCCGGGCCTGGACCACGTCACCGCCTACCGCGAGGTCGAGGCCGCGGTCACCGCCCCGGACGGCACCACCGAGACGGACGGGCTCGGCGCCACCGACCCGGCGTACGCCCGGGACATCCGGCGCACGATGGTCGCCGGCGAGCACGCGGCGGCGTACGGCAAGGACTCCATGTCGGTCGGCTCGGAGTACGCCACCGCGCACGGGATCCGGCTCGGCGACGCGCTGACGGTCGCCTTCACCGGCGGGAGCACCGTCACGCTCAAGGTCGCCGCGATCACCAGCGACGAGGGCAACCTCGACAAGGGCATGAAGTACATCAGCACCGCCGTCGCCGAGGCCAACGTCCCGGCCGACCGGATGCCGCGCCCCTTCATGCTGCTCGCCAGCGCCAAGGACGGGCAGTCCGACGCGGCCGCCTACAAGGAGGTCAAGGCGGCGCTCGCGCAGTACCCGCAGTACGAGGTGCTCAACCAGGCCGACTACAAGCAGGCCCTGAAGGACCAGGTCGGCCAGCTGCTGAACATGGTCTACGGGCTGCTCGGCCTCGCCATCGTCGTCGCCGTCCTCGGCGTCGTGAACACCCTCGCCCTGTCGGTCGTCGAGCGGACCCGCGAGATCGGCCTGATGCGCGCCATCGGCCTCTCCCGCCGCCAGCTGCGCCGCATGATCCGCCTGGAGTCCGTCGTCATCGCCCTCTTCGGCGCCCTGCTGGGCCTCGGACTGGGCATGGGCTGGGGGGCCAGTGCGCAGCAGCTGCTCGCGCTGGAGGGCCTGAACGTGCTGGAGATCCCCTGGCCGACGATCCTCGGCGTGTTCGCCGCCTCGGCCCTCGTGGGCCTGTTCGCCGCGCTGGTGCCGGCCTTCCGGGCCGGGCGGATGAACGTACTGAACGCGATCGCGAGCGAGTAACACCGCCGCGCGGTCGTACGGGGGAGACAACGGGGGACGGCCCCGGACCCGCCCGCGAGGGCCGGTCCGGGGCCGCGCCGCGTCCGGGCCGGCTCACCGTCCGGGCCCCGCCCGCCCGTCCCGGACGGTGCGCCGGGCGGCCGCGCCGTCAGCCGCGGCGCATCAGGACGACGCCCTCCGCCTCGCCCACGACGGTGAACCGCTCGCCGGGGTGCAGCTGGGCGGCGTAGACGGTCGGGTCCTCGCCGGCCCACTTGGAGGCGTTGTCGATGGTGATCCAGTCCGGGACCACGCCCCGGGTGCCGCCGATCCAGAACACGCGGCAGCGGGAGGTCAGCCGGGTCAGCGGCGTGGTGTCCGCCTCGACGCTCGCCCCGTCGGGGATCCGCTCCAGGAGCCGCTCGATCGCGCCGACGCGGGCCGGCCGCTCGTACGTACGGCCCTCCATCAGCTTGGCGGTGGGCATGCTGGTCGCGGCCAGGGCCAGGCCGGCGGCGAGCACGGCGGTCGGCAGCTGGAGCGCGTACGCCCGCAGCCACGGGCGCTCGCCGCGCCGGACGGTGTCGACGGCGTCGACGAGGGCCAGGGTCACCACGGGCATCAGCACGGCGCTGTAGTGCCAGTCGGTGGACCAGTAGTGGTCGTCCCCGGACAGGAAGCGCCAGCCGAGGGTGGGGGCGGCGACCAGCAGCAGCGGCGAGCGCAGCGCGAGCAGTCCGGCGGTGGGGATCAGGACCCAGCCCAGGGTGGCGAGCTTCGTGCCGAGACCCGCCAGCGGACCGGCGCCGTCGATCTTGTCCCAGTAGCCGTAGCCCGCGGTGGCGAAGGCCGGGACGATGACGGTGAACACCAGGACCGCGAAGACCACGGCCCCCGCGGCGACGCCGAGCGCCAGGCGCACGGCCCGCCGGTCGGTGGGCCGTGCCCGCCAGGCCACCACCACGGCCAGGGCGGCCAGCGTGAACCCGAGGTCCTCCTTCACCAGGACCAGCGGCAGCCCCCACAGCAGGGCGGCCCGCCAGCGCCGCGCCAGGACCGCCTCCAGGGCGAAGGCGATCATCGGCACGGCGAAGGCGATCTCGTGGAAGTCGAACTCGACGGCCCGCTGGACGCCCCAGGACAGCCCGTACGCCACCCCGAGCGCGACCCCGCGCGGCCGGCCCAGCAGCCGCCCCGCGGCCCGGGTGACCGGTACGGCGGAGAGCGCGAACAGCGCGGCCTGCACGACGAGCAGGGTCACGGGCCCGGGGAAGACCCGGTAGACGGGGGCGACGAGCGCGATGACCGGGCTGAAGTGGTCCCCGAGGATGTTGGCCCCGGGCCCCTTCAGGTCGGCGACGGGCTCCTGGAGGTGGGCGTAGGCGCGGATGGCCTGCTCGAAGATCCCCAGGTCCCAGGAGGCCCAGTCCATCCGGCGGAACCGCCCGACGGACAGGATCAGGTAGACGGGGAACAGCCCGGCGGCGACCGCGTACGGACCGGCCCACCCGGCCCTGACCTGCCCCACCGCGGCCGGGGCCGCGGGTGCAGGTCGGGTTATCGCGTCGCTCGTCACGGTCTCGTGCTCCTCGGCCGGGCGGCGTGAACTCTGCGGACGGTGGCGCGGCGAGCTCAGACGGTCAATGCGGTCGTTACGGGGACATCGTAGAGCGGCGGCCCGCCGGCCCGGATCCCCCGTGCACCCCCGCACGGGGGCGTCCGCGCGCCACTCCCGCGGCGTCCTGAATCCCCCGCGCACGGGGACGGCACGCGTCGTAGGGTGGGAACCCCCGGCCCGTTCGACGTGTCGGGCCCTTCGCGTTGCGCCCCTGACGCCCTCCACCGGACGGAAAGCCCTTTCCCATGAGCCTGCACGGACTGCTCGACGCCGTCACCCGGGACCCCGCCCTCGCCGAGGCGGTCACCGCGGCCGGGGACGGCAACCGCATGTACGTGGACCTCGTCGGCCCGCCCGCCGCGCGGCCGTTCGCGATCGCCGCGCTGGCCCGGCGGACCGAGCGGACCGTCCTCGCGGTCACCGCCACCGGCCGCGAGGCCGAGGACCTGGCGGCCGCCCTGCGCTCGCTGCTGCCGCCCGACGAGGTCGTGGACTACCCGTCCTGGGAGACGCTGCCGCACGAACGGCTCAGCCCGCGCAGCGACACCGTGGGGCGCCGCATCGCCGTCCTGCGCCGGCTCGCGCACCCCAGCAAGGACGACCCCGCCGCGGGTCCCGTCAGCGTCGTGGTCGCCCCCATCCGCTCCGTGCTCCAGCCGCAGGTCAAGGGGCTCGGGGACCTCGTGCCGGTGAGCCTGCGCCAGGGGCAGAGCGCCGACCTCGGCGCGATCACCTCCGCCCTGGCGGCGGCCGCGTACGCGCGCGTGGAGCTGGTCGAGAAGCGCGGCGAGTTCGCCGTGCGCGGCGGCATCCTCGACGTGTTCCCGCCCACCGAGGAGCACCCGCTGCGCGTGGAGTTCTGGGGCGACGACGTCGAGGAGATCCGCTACTTCAAGGTCGCCGACCAGCGGTCCCTGGAGATCGCCGAGCACGGGCTGTGGGCCCCGCCCTGCCGCGAGCTGCTGCTGACCGACGAGGTCCGGGAGCGGGCCGCGGCCCTCGCCGAGGCCCACCCCGAGCTCGGCGAGCTGCTGAACAAGATCGCCGAGGGGATCGCCGTCGAGGGCATGGAGTCCCTCGCGCCGGTCCTCGTCGACGACATGGAACTGCTGATCGACGTGCTGCCCGCCGGGGCGATGGCCGTGGTCTGCGACCCCGAGCGGGTCCGCACCCGCGCCTCCGACCTGGTGGCGACCTCGCAGGAGTTCCTGATGGCCTCCTGGGCGGCCACCGCCGGCGGCGGCGAGGCCCCCATCGACGTCGGCGCGGCCTCCCTGCGCGGGATCGCGGACGTCCGCGAGCACGCCCGCGAGCTCGGCATGATGTGGTGGTCGGTGTCCCCCTTCGCCGCCGACGAGGACGTATCCGGCTCGGACACCCTCAAGCTCGGCATGCACGCCCCGGAGGCCTACCGCGGCGACACCCCCCGGGCGCTCGCCGACACCAAGGCGTGGATCGCCGACGGCTGGCACACCGTCTACCTCACCGAGGGCCACGGACCGGCCGCGCGCACCGTCGAGGTCCTCGGCGGCGAGGGCATCCCGGCCCGGCTGGAGGCGGACCTGCGCGTCCTGGAGCCCTCGCTCGTCCACGTCGCCTGCGGCTCGATCGTGGGCGGCTTCGTCGACCCGGCGCTGAAACTGGCCGTGCTGACCGAGACCGACCTGACCGGGCAGCGCACCGCCACCAAGGACCTCGGCCGGATGCCGACCCGGCGCCGCAAGTCGGTCGACCCGCTGACCCTGGAGGCCGGCGACTACATCGTCCACGAGCAGCACGGCGTCGGCCGCTACATCGAGATGGTGCAGCGCACCGTCCAGGGCGCCACCCGCGAGTACCTGCTCGTCGAGTACGCCCCCGCCAAGCGCGGCCAGCCCGGCGACCGGCTCTACATCCCGACCGACCAGCTGGAGCAGGTCACCAAGTACGTCGGCGGCGAGTCCCCGACCCTGCACCGGCTCGGCGGCGCCGACTGGACCAAGACCAAGGCGCGCGCGAAGAAGGCGGTCAAGGAGATCGCCGCCGACCTCATCAAGCTCTACAGCGCCCGCATGGCGGCCCCCGGGCACACCTTCGGCCCGGACACCCCCTGGCAGCGCGAGCTGGAGGACGCCTTCCCGTACGCGGAGACGCCCGACCAGCTCACCACCATCGCCGAGGTCAAGGAGGACATGGAGAAGTCCGTCCCGATGGACCGGCTGATCTGCGGCGACGTCGGCTACGGCAAGACCGAGATCGCGGTCCGCGCCGCGTTCAAGGCGGTCCAGGACGGCAAGCAGGTCGCCGTCCTCGTCCCGACGACCCTCCTGGTCCAGCAGCACTTCGGCACCTTCTCCGAGCGCTACAGCCAGTTCCCCGTCAACGTGCGGGCGCTCTCCCGCTTCCAGAGCGAGACCGAGTCCAAGGCCACCCTGGAGGGCCTGCGCGAGGGCACGGTCGACCTGGTCATCGGCACCCACCGGCTGTTCTCGCAGGAGACGAAGTTCAAGGACCTGGGCCTGGTCATCGTCGACGAGGAGCAGCGGTTCGGCGTCGAGCACAAGGAGCAGCTGAAGAAGCTCCGCGCCAACGTCGACGTGCTCACCATGTCCGCGACGCCCATCCCGCGCACCCTGGAGATGGCGGTGACCGGCATCCGCGAGATGTCGACGATCACCACCCCGCCGGAGGAGCGGCACCCGGTGCTCACGTTCGTCGGCCCGTACGAGGAGAAGCAGATCGGCGCGGCCGTCCGCCGCGAGCTGCTGCGCGAGGGCCAGTGCTTCTACATCCACAACCGGGTCGAGTCGATCGACCGGGCGGCCGCCAGGCTGCGGGAGATCGTGCCCGAGGCGCGGATCGCGACCGCCCACGGCCAGATGTCCGAACAGGCCCTGGAACAGGTCGTCGTGGACTTCTGGGAGAAGAAGTTCGACGTGCTGGTGTCGACCACGATCGTCGAGTCCGGCATCGACATCTCCAACGCCAACACGCTGATCGTGGAACGCGGCGACACCTTCGGCCTCTCCCAGCTGCACCAGCTCCGCGGCCGCGTGGGCCGAGGCCGCGAGCGCGGGTACTCCTACTTCCTGTACCCGCCGGAGAAGCCGCTGACGGAGACCGCGCACGAGCGGCTCGCGACGATCGCCCAGCACACCGAGATGGGCGCCGGCATGTACGTGGCCATGAAGGACCTGGAGATCCGCGGCGCCGGCAACCTGCTCGGCGGCGAGCAGTCCGGCCACATCGCGGGCGTCGGCTTCGACCTGTACATCCGCATGGTCGGCGCCGCCGTCGCCGACTACCGGGCGGCCGTCGAGGGCGGGGCGGAGGAGGAGCCCGCACTGGACGTCAAGATCGAGCTGCCCGTCGACGCGCACGTCCCGCACGACTACGCGCCCGGCGAGCGGCTGCGCCTGCAGGCCTACCGGTCGATCGCGGCCGCCGCCTCCGAGGCCGACATCAAGGCCGTCCGGGAGGAGCTGACCGACCGCTACGGCAAGCTGCCGGAACCGGTGGAGAACCTGCTCATGGTGGCCGGGCTCCGGATGCTCGCGCGCGCCTGCGGCGTCGGCGACATCACCCTCCAGGGCCCCAACATCCGCTTCGGACCGGTGGAGTTGCGCGAGTCGCAGGAGCTGCGGCTGAAGCGGCTGTACCCGGGGGCGGTCCTCAAGCCGGCCACCTCGCAGGTGCTGATCCCGCGCCCGAAGACCGCCAGGGTCGGCGGGAAGCCGCTGGTCGGACGGGAACTGCTGGCCTGGACGGGGGAGTTCCTCACCACCATCCTCGGCTCCTGAGCACGGCGGAGGCCGGCAGTCCGCCCGGGCTGCCGGCCTCCGCCGCGTGCCGGGCCCCGGGACGGGGCCGTCCGGCTGTGAACCGGGTCAACACGTACCGGGCGTGTTCTCGCGTCAACACCGCGAACGCGACTCCGGGCGGTACACGGGTATGCTCCCCGGCATGTCCGAGGAGAGCGCCGCCGGCGCAGAGGTCACCGCCGCCGAGGTCGCCCGCCTGGCCGGCGTCGGCCGCGCCGCCGTGAGCAACTGGCGGCGCCGCCACGCCGACTTCCCCAAGCCCGCCGCCGGCACCGAGACCAGCCCCTCCTTCGCCCTCGCCGAAGTCGAGGACTGGCTCCGGGCCCAGGGCAAGCTCGTCGAGGTCCCGCTGCGCGAACGGGTCTGGCAGCACGTCTGCGCCCACCCCGGCGGGGCCGTGCCCGCGCTCGTCGAAGCCGGCGCCGCGCTGCTCGTCGTACGCGACCGGCCCACCGACTGGCTGGAGCTGACCGCCGTCTCCGACGCGCGGATGGCCGTACTGCTGCGGCCCGTCCTCGGCCAGGTGCTCACCGCACGGCTCGGCGCCGGCCACCCGCTCGCCGCCGCGGCGCCCCCGCCGGCCGCGATGCCGCTGCTGCGCGCCGCCGCCCGGCTCGCCGCCGAACTCGGCGCCCGCAAGGCCTTCGAGTTCCTGCTCCGCCGCCACCTCGACGCCGCCACCCGCCCGTACCCGCTCACCCCCGACGGCCTGGCCGAGCTCATGGCCGCCCTCGCCGGACCCGGCGCCCGCACCGTGCTCGACCCCGCCTGCGGCACCGGCACCCTGCTGCGGGCCGTCCCCGGCGCCACCGCCCTGTACGCGCAGGACTCCTCGCCCGAACTCGCCGCCCTGGCCGCGCTGCGCCTCGCCCTGCACGGCCCCGCCCAGGTCCGCGCCACCGCCGCCGACAGCCTGCGCGACGGCGCGCACCCGCGGCCGCCCGTCGACGCCGTGCTCTGCCACCCGCCGTTCAACGAACGCAACTGGGGCCACGAGGAGCTGGCCTACGACCCCCGCTGGGAGTACGGCTTCCCGGCCCGCACCGAATCGGAACTCGCCTGGGTCCAGCACACCCTGGCCCACCTTCGCGAGGGCGGCACCGCCGTGCTCCTCCTGCCGCCCGCCGTCGCCGCCCGCCGCTCGGGCCGCCGCATCCGCGCCGACCTGCTGCGCCGCGGGGCGCTGCGGGCGGTCGTCGCGCTCCCCGCCGGCGCGGCCCCGCCGTACGGCATCCCCCTGCACCTGTGGGTGCTGCGCCGCCCCGCCCCGGTCGCGGCGCCCCCCGCCGGGCTGCTGCTCGTCGACACCGCCGCGGCCGCCGCTGCCGCGGCCGACGGTGGCTCCCGGACCGCGTGGCCCGCCGTGCACGGCGCGGCGGAGGCCGCCTGGTCCGCGTACGAGCGCACCGGCACGGTCGAGGAGGTGCCGGGCGTCAGCCGCGTCGTGCCCGTCATCGAGCTGCTGGACGACGACGTGGACCTCACCCCCGCCCGCCACCTCCCGCCGCCCGCGGCCGGCGGCGGAGCGGCCGGACTCGGCGCCGTGCGCGGCCGGCTCGACGAGACCCTGGCCCGCGCGGTGCGGCTCGCCCCGCCGCCCGCCGACCCGCCCGCCGGGGCGGCCGGCCGGCCGCCGCTGACCACCGTCGGTGAACTCGCCCGCGCCGGAGCCCTGTCGGTGCACACCGGCACCGGCAGCGGCACCGGGACGGCTCCCGTCCTCACCGCGCAGGACGTGTACGCCGGACGCGGCCCCTCCGGCACCCTGGCCGCCGGCGCCGACGCGCCCCTGCTGACCGCCCCCGGCGACGTCCTCGTCCCCGTCGCCGGCGGAGCCCGCGTCGTCCGCGTCGTGGACGCGGCCACCGCCGGCGCGGTGCCCGGCCGGGGCCTGCACCTGCTGCGCCCCGACCCCGGGGAGCTCGACCCCTGGTTCCTGGCCGGATTCCTGCGCGGCACCGCCAACCACCGCCGGGCCAGCAGCCACGCCTCCACGGCCACCCGCCTCGACGTCCGCCGGCTCCGGCTGCCCCGGCTGCCGCCGGCGCAGCAGCAGCGCTACGGCGACCGCTTCCGGGCGCTCGCCGAGTTCGAGGACGCGCTGCGCGAGGCCGGGCGGCTCGGGGAGCAACTCGTCCAGGGCCTCTACGACGGCCTCTCGGACGGCACTGTCACGCTGTAGCACCCGCTGTGCGGCGACCCTGCAACGGTTGGGGCCATCCCCTCACCGGTGGCAGGCAAGGCTGTATACCCTTCGATCCGAATCTTCTTCCGCACGGCCCGTCAGGAGCAGCGATGCACGGCCCCGGCCTCCCGCCGCAGCACGGTCACCAACCCAGTTCCGGGGGTGTCGTGACGCTGCGCGTGCTGTTCGCGCTGCTGCCCGTCCTGAGCTGCGGTTTTCTCGCCTGGGGGTCGATGCTGCGGCTCGCGCTGGTCACCCGCAAGCCCCGCGACTGGGTGCTGCTGCTCGTCAGCGGCGGCCTCGCCGTGCTCTGGATGACGCTGATCGGACTCGACCCCACCCCCGAGACCAACGGCTGGCAGGGCAACCTCGGCGCCGGCGGCTCCATCTTCACCGGCTTCGCGATCTGCGTGTACTTCCTCGTCGCCGACATCAAGCACTACGAGGCGAAGGCGGCGGACCGGTCCGCGCACTGGTACGGGGCGCAGTCGGCGCCCTACCTGCCGCCGCAGCCCCAGCAGACCCAGGGCTACGGCTACCCGCACCAGACCCCGGTCCCCCGCACGACCCGGCCTCAGCACCCCGCGCAGCCCCAGCAGCCGCCGCACGCCACCCCGCCGCCGCGGATCGGGCAGGTGCGGGCCGAACTCGACGAGCTCAGTGAGCTCCTGCGCAACCAGCCGCCCCGCGACGAGGATCCGACCAGGTGACAGAACGGCTCATCGGAGACCGCTACCAGCTCGCGACCATCCTGGGCCAGGGCGGCATGGGACAGGTCTGGACGGCCTACGACCAGACCCTGGACCGGCGGGTCGCCGTCAAACTGCTGCGCCCCGACAAGGTGGCCGGCCCCGGCACGGTCGCCGAGGAGCTGCGCCGCCGCTTCGTGCGCGAGTGCCGGGTCACGGCGCAGGTGGACCACCCCGGCCTGGTCACCGTGCACGACGCGGGCAGCGACGGCGACGAGCTCTTCCTGGTCATGGGCTACGTCGAGGGCGCCGACCTCGCCGACCACCTCGCGGAGCACGACCCGTACCCCTGGCCGTGGGCCGTCGCGATCGTCGCGCAGCTGTGCGCCGTCCTGTCGGCCGTGCACGCGGTGCCGATCGTCCACCGCGACCTGAAGCCGCGCAACGTCATGGTCCGGCCCGACGGCACCGTCCTGGTCCTGGACCTCGGCGTCGCCTCGGTGATGGACACCGACACCACCCGCCTCACCAGCACCGGAACGCCCATCGGCAGCCCCGCCTACATGGCCCCCGAGCAGGCGATGGGCGGCGCGGTCGGCCCGTACACCGACCTCTACGCCCTCGGCGTGCTGCTGTACGAACTCCTCAGCGGGAACGTCCCCTTCGCCGGGTCCACCGCGCTCGGCGTCCTGCACCGCCACCTGTACGAGCCCCCGCTCCCGGTCCGCCAGCTCCGCCCGGAGGTCCCGCCGGAGCTGGAGGCCGTGCTGCTGCACCTGCTCGCCAAGGACCCCCAGGACCGCCCCGCCTCCGCCCAGGAGGTGTACGAGGCCCTGGTGCCGCTGCTGCCCGCGCGCGGCAGCGCCGCCCCCTCCGGCCCGCTCGACCCCACGCGCCCGTTCCTGCGCCCCCACGCGCCCTGGCCGGACCGGGCCACGGTGATCCCGCCGCGGCCCGCCGACCCGCCGACGCCCCCGCGCCCGGACATCCCCGGCGCGGTGGACGAGGCCCGCAAGCTCCTGGACCAGGGGCAGCTGACCCAGGCCGTGGACATCCTCGGCGGCATCCTCCCGGCGGCCGTGGCCCAGCACGGCGAGCACTCCCCGGTGGTCCGCTCCCTGCGCAAGCAGTACGCGGCCACGCTGATGGACGACGGCCAGTACCGCCGGGCCCTGCCCGAACTGCGCCGCCTCGCCGACCAGTTCCCCGCCGGGGACCCCCAGTCCCTGCGCTTCCGCTACGACTCGGCGCAGTGCCTGGAGCAACTCGGCGAACCGGCCGCCGCCCTGGCGGAGTACCGCTCCCTGCTGCCCCTGTTCGAGAACCACTACGCCAACCCGGACCCCGGCCTCCCCCTGGAGGTCCGCCGCCGGATAGCGCACCTGCTGCTCTCCCTCGGCGACCGGCCCGCGGCCCACGCCACCCTGGTCCGGCTGCTGTTCGACGCGGACCGGCTGCACGGCCCGGCCCACCCCTTCCCGACGGAGGTCCGCCGCACCCTGCACTGGCTCGGTCAGGTCCGCTGACGGAGCCGGGCCCGGCGCACCCCGGCGAGCCCCGCCACCACCAGGGCCGCGGCCCCCGCGAGGGCCAGACCCGGGGCGAGGCCCGGCGGGCGGAAGGAACAGGCCACGGACCCCGTGCCGCCGTCGAGCGGTACGGCCACCAGGCCCAGGTACGCCGCCGCCGGGCGGCCGTTGCAGCTCCAGCCCGCGACCGCCGGGACGGAGAGGACCGCCGTGCCCGTGCTCCCCGGGGGCAGCTGTGCCCGGACGTCCGCGGAGCCCGCCCGCACCGACACCGCCCCCGAGGCCCGCAGGGCGGCCACCGCCGGCGCGAGCCGGGACCGGTCCAGGCAGGACAGCGCCCACCGGGCGGGCGGGGCCGCGTCGAAGACCAGCGCCGAGACGGCCCCCCGGGAGACGCCCAGCGGCTGCACGGCCGCCCGGTTGCGGGGGGCCGCGCCGTTCAGCCGGAACGGGGGCCCGTCCGCGCGCCGGGCCGTCGCGTCGTACTCCGGGGCCCACAGGAAGGCCTCGGTGCCCGCGCGGCACACCCCCGGCGCGACCGGGTCCTCGTACACCCGCGCGCCCAGCAGCGCCTCCTGGTTGGCGAACGGCGAGTCCCCGTACACCGGCACGGGGCCCGGCGGACGCACGGTGACCAGCGGCGGGACCTCGGCCCGGCCGACCGTGCCGTCCGGCCGCAGCCGCGCGCCGACGGCGAAGACCGCGTCCGTGACCGGGTTGTCGATGCTCTGGACGTTGCGCCCGCGCGAGGTCCAGCCCGCCCCGAGCGCCGCCATCGTGTCCGTGAACACCTTCGGCGTGTGGCTGCTGTAGTACGCGCCGCCCTCCCCGCCCAGCAGCATCGGGTCGTTGCCCGACAGGGCGGGCCGCCCCGCGTCGGTGCGGTACGCCGGCCAGCCCTCCGCGGCCGACAGCGCCGCGGCCCGCGCGGTGTGCGCCGCGCCCCACACGGGGTAGTCGTCCAGCCCGCCGAGCTTGCCCCGGTGGCCCTGGGCCCCCGTCGCGGCCGCCTGCGCGAGGAGCACGCCCGCCAGCAGCCCGGCGGCCGGCAGCAGCAGCCGCGGCCGCCGCAGCGCCCACCAGGCGAGGGCCGCCACCGCCAGCCCGCCGCAGAACAGCCCGTACCCCCAGGCCGTCGTCAGGGCGCTGCCGCGCGCCCACAGCGCCGCCGCCGCCAGCAGCCCGGCCCCGGCCGCGAGCGCCCGCGGGGACGGGGGACCCGCGGCCAGCCCGGTCCAGGCGGCGATCACGGCGATCCCGGCCAGCACGAAGGTCTGCCGGTACGGGCTCCCGTTGGGGGTCGCGAACAGGTGCCAGGCGAGGTGCGCCGGCGCCCACTGGAGGGACAGCGCCACCGCGACCGTCAGCCCCGCCCACCCCCACCGGGCCCGCGCGGGCACCCGCCGGTGGAACGGCAGCGCGGCGACCAGCAGCAGCGTGCCGGTGCCGACGAAGACCGCGGGGGAGGAGAAGGAGTAGGTGGCGGGCAGCAGCCGCGCGAAGACGTCCGCCCACGGCACCGGCCGGAACTCCCGCGACCACCCCGGGTACGCCTGCCCGGAGCTGAGGAACAGCGGGACCAGCACCGGCGCCGCCAGCGCCAGGCCCGCCGCGGCGCTCGCGGCGGCCCGCCCCGCCACCCGCAGCCGGGGCCCCGCGCCCTCCCGCGTCAGCACCACCCGTACGGCCAGGACCAGCACCGCGCCCAGGGTCGCCATGTACGCGGTGTAGAAGTTCGCCGTCCAGCACACCGCGACCACCAGCACCCCGAGGACGGGCCGGCGCCCCCGCAGGGCCCATTCACCCGTCAGACACAGGAGCGGGAAGGCGATCAGCCCGTCCAGCCACATCGGGTTGTACGAGGCCTCGACCACCGACCAGCCGCACAGCCCGTACGAGGCGCCCAGCAGCCCCGCCGCCCACCACGGGCCGCGGGCCTGCGTGCGCAGCAGCCAGGCCATCGCCGCCGCGGCCGCGGCCGTCTTCAGGAGGGTGAGCGCGTACACCGCGAGGTCGATGCGGTCGCGCGGGAAGACCCCGACGAGGAGGGCGAACGGACTGGTCAGGTAGGTACCGAGGTCGGGCAGGAAGCTCGTCCCGTACCCCGACTGCCAGTTGACCAGCAGCCCGCCCCGGGCCCGGCCGTGCAGCAGGTCCCACAGGTGCGCGTGGAAGGGGACGAACTGGTTGCCGAGGTCGTTGACGCTGCGGTGGCGCGGCCCGTACGGGAAGACGCGGGCGACGGCGTCCCCCGCGGCCACGGCCACCGCCGTGAGCAGGGCGGCGGCGGCCGAGCCGAGCAGGCTCCGGCGGCGCGGAGAGCGGTGCGGTGTCGACATGGTGGGCCGACCCTGGCAGCGCCGGAGGTCCGAAGGGTGGCCACCGGGTGAACACGCACCCCAACACCCCGGGAATCGTTGGTCGAACCGGTGGCCCGGACCACCCTGACTGCATACCATCGATCACCGCAAGGCTTGTGCACCGAAGCACAATCTCCCGGCCCTGGAGGCTCCTTTGCACCGTCGCGCAGCGCTCTCCGTCTCCGTCGCCCTGCTCCTGGCGGCCCCCCTGCTGTCCGCCTGTTCGGGTGGACAGCCCCACGCGGGCACCGCGGCCGTCGTGGGCGGGGAGCGGATCACCACCTCCGCGCTCCAGGCCCAGGTGAACGACGTGCGCGCCGCGCAGAACCGTTCCGGGCAGGCCGCCGCCGAACTCATCGCGGCGACCCCCAACCTGGAGCGGCTCAAGCTCGGCTCGATGCTCCAGAGCCGCATCATCGACAAGATGGCCGACTCCGCCGGCCTCGCGGCCACCACCAAGGAGATCGAGGCGGAGCGCAAGGCGTTCGCCGAGGGCAACGGCGGCGCCGCCCAGTTCGAGGCGCTGCTCCTGCAGAAGGCCGCGACCGCCCCCGGCCAGTCGGACCGGTTCCTCACCGACCGGGTGCTCCTCGCGAAGCTGAACGCCAAGTACGGCAACGGCAAGCTCGCCGCGCCCGCCGCGGCCGCCGCGAAGGCGCTCGACATCGAGGTGAACCCGCGCTACGGGGCGTGGGACGCCGCGCAGGTCCAGCTCGGCGAGGCGCAGACCCCCTGGATCACCCAGAAGACCCGTCCCGAGCAGGCCCCCGCCGGAGCCTGACCCCGGCCGCCGGGGGTAGGTTCGCCGGGTGACCGACCACGTACCCGCCGAGCCCGCCCCCGCCGAGCCCACCGGCCGCATCGTCCTGCTGACCACGAGCCACCGGGTCGCCCCCGGCGTGCTGTCCTGGCCCGCCTGGCAGGTCCTGCACGCCGCGGACCGGGTGCTGTGCGCCGATCCGGCCCACCCGCAGCTGCCGTACCTGCGGGACGCGGGCGTCGAGGTCGAGCATGCGGCCCCGGACGCGCAGGCGCTGGTCGAGGCCTGCGCCGGCGGGCGGACCGTCGTGGTGCTCCCGGGCGGCGAGGGCGACCGGCGGCTGACCGACGGCCTGGCCCGGCTCGCGGGTTCGGGCCGGGTCTCCATGCCGGACCTGGAACTGCTGCCGGGCTCGTACGACCTGCCGGGCGCGCGCCTGCTCGACCTGGTCCAGGTGATGGACCGGATCCGGCGCGACTGCCCGTGGTCCTCCCGCCAGACGCACCGGGGCCTGGCGAAGTACGGGATCGAGGAGGCGTACGAGCTCGTCGAGGCCATCGAGGACGGGGACCGGACGGAGCTGCGCGAGGAACTCGGCGACGTGCTCCTCCAGGTCGTCTTCCACGCGCGCATCGCCGAGGAGTACCGCGCGGACGCGGACCCGGACGGCGAGGACGGCCAGGACGGCGACGGGGAAGAGGCCGGGGAAGAGGACGTCCAGGGGCCGTTCTCCATCGACGACGTCGCCGCGACCCTCGTGGAGAAGCTGGTCCGCCGCCACCCGCACGTCTTCGGCGACGCGACGGCGGACACCCCGGAAGAGGTCAAGGCGCACTGGCTGCGGACCAAGGCGGTCGAGAAGCAGCGGGAGTCGCTCACCGACGGGATCCCGCTCGGGCAGCCCGGCCTGGCGCTCGCGGCCAAGCTCGCCGGACGGGTCCGGACGGCCGGGCTGGCCGTGCAGCCGCCCCGCGGCGAGGGCATCGGGTACGAGCTGCTGGAACTGGCGGCGCGCGCCGAGGCGGCGGGGACCGACCCCGAGACCGCCCTGCGCGCGGCGGCCCGCGCCTACCGGGACGCGATCCGGGCCGCCGAGGGCGTCGCACCGTAGACCGGTCGGGACCGCGGGAGCATCCTCACGGGCGCGGTGCGCGGCCCGAGGGGTTGTGCCAGTGCGGCGCCGGGCGGTTCAGGAACCACTCGCCGAAGCCCAGCGGGCGGCCGCCGGGGCCGTTGCCCCGGCCCGCGCCGGGCACCCTGTCGTGGAAGATCCGGCCGGGCCGGGCGCCCAGCTCCTCCAGCAGGTACGCGGTCTCCTCTATGAACGGGGCCGGTCCGCTGAGGTAGACGTCCTGGTCGGGCCAGAGCGCGCGGTTGCCGAGCGCGGTGGCCAGCCGGTCGGTGGCCTGGTTGCGGTGCTGCCCGGGGGCGGGCGTGATGTAGGTGACGCCGAGCCAGTCGCACGCCCCCGCGTACGCGTCGATGAGCGGCCGGTCGTAGAGGTGCGCGGAGTCCCGGGCGACGACGAAGAGGCGTACGTCCTGATCGGGCGGATGCTCCACGAGCTCCTCCAACAGGGCCCGGACCGGCGCCCAGCCGGTGCCGGCGGCGATGAGGCTGACGGGGCGGTCCTCGCGGCGCAGGACGAGCTGCCCTCCGGCGGCGCCGAGGCGCAGCACGTCGCCGGGCCGCGTGTCGCGGACCAGGGCGGTGCTGAGGCGGCCGTCCTCGATCCGGCTGACGTGGAGGTCGACGGTGCCGTCGGGGCGCGGGGCGTTGCCGAGGGAGTACGTGCGCCAGGTCGTCGGCACCCGCTCGCTGCTCACGCTCGCGTACTGGCCGGGGAGGTAGGGGAAGGGGAGCAGCGGCTTGAGGGTGACGACGCCGATGTCCTGCCCGTACCGGAGGTGGCGGACGACCTCCGCGTCCCACCAGGGCGGGTCGTCCCCGGCGTCGGCGCCCTCGGCCATGGCGTCGGCGATCATCTGGTACGCCTCGGTCCACGCCTTCTCCGCCCGCGGCGTCCAGGCGCTGCCGGAGGTCTCGGCGAGCGCGGCGACGAGGCTGGCGCCGACGGCCGCGTAGTGCTCGGGGCCGGCCAGGAACTTGCGGTGGTCGCGTCCGAGGTCGCGGAGGTAGGGGAGGAGGGCCTCGCTCTCCAGCTCGGCGACGACGTGCGTGAGGGCGGCGAAGAGCCGGTCCCGCTGGCGTTCCATGTCCTCGGCGGACGCGGGGAAGAGCGCGCGGATCCCGGGGTTGTGCCAGAACAGGTGGGAGTAGAAGAACTTGACCGCGTGCTCGGCCCTTCTCTCCACCACCGCGAAACTGCTCTTCAAGATCCTCACGTCCACAGAACC
This sequence comes from Streptomyces sp. NPDC048461, assembly GCF_055587105.1. Classification (NCBI taxonomy): domain Bacteria; kingdom Bacillati; phylum Actinomycetota; class Actinomycetes; order Kitasatosporales; family Streptomycetaceae; genus Streptomyces; species Streptomyces sp. NPDC048461. The sequence goes on from NZ_JBVJGW010000011.1 coordinate 190,827, forward strand.
GAAAGTAGGAGGGGCCGCGCACCTGACGTCAAGTGATGGCTGATCTGCGGACAGCCGCGACGAAGCACCCATATGGGGTGGGGGGTCGGCGCCGGGATACGGTCGTCGGGTGCACGAGCAGACCCCCGCAACGCCAGCCGAGACCCCGTCCGCCCAGGGCCCGACCCTGTTCGACTGGGAGTTCGCGACCGATCCGTACCCGGCCTACGCATGGCTGCGCGAGCACTCCCCGGTGCACCGCACCACGCTTCCCAGCGGAGTCGAGGCCTGGCTGGTCACCCGCTACGCCGACGCCCGCCAGGCCCTCGCCGACCAGCGGCTCAGCAAGAACCCGGCGCACCACGCGGAGTCCCCTCACGCCAAGGGCAAGACGGGCATTCCGGGCGAGCGCAAGGCCGAGCTGATGACGCACCTGCTCAACATCGACCCGCCGGACCACACCCGGCTGCGGCGGCTGGTGTCGAAGGCGTTCACCCCGCGCAGGGTGGCCGAGTTCGCCCCGCGCGTGCAGGAGCTCACCGACCACCTCATCGACCGGATCGTGGAGAAGTCCCGGGGTGCGGCGACGGGGGAGGCCGACCTGATCCACGAGTTCGCCTTCCCGCTCCCCATCTACGCCATCTGCGAGATGCTCGGCGTCCCGCGCGAGGACCAGGACGACTTCCGCGACTGGGCCGGGATGATGATCCGGCACGGCGGGGGTCCGCGCGGCGGCGTGGGGCGCGCGGTCAAGCAGATGCGCACGTACCTCGGCGAGCTCATCCATCGAAAAAGGGACGATCTGGGCGACGACCTGATCTCCGACCTGATCCGGGCGAGCGACCACGGGGACCACCTGACGGAGGGTGAGGCCACCGCGATGGCGTTCATCCTGCTGTTCGCCGGGTTCGAGACGACCGTGAACCTGATCGGCAACGGCGTCCACTCCCTCTTCGCGAACCCGGACCAGCGCGAGCGCCTCCAGCGCTCCCTCGCCGCCGGGGAGCGCGGTCTGCTGGAGACCGGCGTCGAGGAGCTGCTGCGCTACGACGGGCCCGTGGAGCTGGCCACCTGGCGGTTCGCCACCGAGGCGCTGACCCTCGGCGGCCGGTCGGTGGAGGCGGGGGACCCGGTGCTCGTCGTCCTGGCGGCCGCCGACCGGGACCCCGACCGCTTCGCCGACCCGGACGCGCTCGACCTCTCGCGCACCGACAACCAGCACCTCGGATACGGCCACGGCATCCACTACTGCCTGGGTGCTCCGCTCGCCCGGCTGGAGGGTCAGACCGCGCTTGCGACTTTGCTGACGCGTCTGCCGGACCTGGAACTCGCCGTTCCGCCCGAGGAGCTGCGCTGGCGCGGCGGACTGATCATGCGTGGCCTGCGCACGCTTCCCGTCCGCTTCGCAGCCCCAAACATCGGAGGAACACCTGACGCTTAGTCGACTGCGGTCGGAACTTGTGACAATCGCTCAAAGGCCGCTAAGTTCTGCCGTTACCCCGCCGTTATGCGAAAGGTGCACCTACATGCGTTCCGGGAACGGCCGCCACAGACGCCCCCGCCAGGTCCCCGCGCTGGTAGTCACAGCCGGAGTCACTGGCTCAGCGCTGGCCCTGCCGCTGCTTGCAGCCACCAACGCCACGGCCGCCGACACCTCCACGTGGGACAGGGTCGCCGAGTGCGAGAGCGGCGGGAGCTGGAGCGCCAACTTCGGCAGCGGCGCGTACGGCGGGCTGCAGTTCACCCAGGACCAGTGGCGCGGCGCCGGCGGGCTCGACTTCGCCGAGCGGCCCGACCTCGCCAGCCGCTCGCAGCAGATCGCCGTCGCCGAACGGGTGCTGGCCTCCCAGGGCCCCCAGGCGTGGCCGCTGTGCGCGGCGTCCGCCGGGCTGGCCCAGCAGAGCCCCGCCGCGGAGGTGGACCCGGGCCTGCCCGGCCCCGCCGGGAGCGCGTCGCCGACGCCGAACCGGCCCGACGCCGAGGTGCCCGTCCACGGGTCCGACCCCGCCAGGGACTTCGGGGCGCCGACCCCGACCCCCTCCGACACCCCGGCGTTCGCCATCCCCGACGGCCCGCTCGCGCCGCCCGGCGGACTTCCCGTCATGCCGGCGCCGGACGACCCGTCGACGGCCCCGGCCGACCCGACGGCCCCCGTGACGCCCGGCGGCCCGGGAACGGCCCCCGCCGACCCGACGGCCCCTGTGGACCCCACGGCCCCCGCCGACCCCACCGCGCCGACCACCCCGGCCGACCCGACGGCGCCGGCGGGCCCGGGTGTGCCCACGGGCTCCGCTCCCGGCCCGTCCACGGGCCCGACGCCCCAGACGACTCCGGGCGCCTCCACCGACCCGTCGGTCCCGCCCGCCCTGCCGGTGGAGGGCAGCGGCAAGCACCGCGGAACGCCCGCCGTCGAGGCGCCCGGCGCGTCTGACGCCGCGTCGGAGCCCTCGTACACCGTGAAGTCGGGCGACAGCCTGACCGCCATCGCGGACGCCAACGGACTCAAGGGCGGCTGGAACGCGCTCTACGCCGCCAACGAGCAGGTCATCGGCGAAGACGCCAACCTGATCAAGCCCGGCCAGAACCTGGATCTAACCGCGAAATAGGGGCACTTCGGGCACCCTTTAAAGGGTTGATTGTCCGTTTTCTGTAAGTGAGACATGTGTCTCTTCGGGTCAACTGGCGTGTCCCGCCCCGGAGCTCGCGCAAACCCCGTCCTCACCTGCGCAAACGCTCCCGGGAAGGGCGCAAGTAGGGGCGTTTCTCCCCGATGTGGCGCGTTGAACATCGGGGAGGGAGCCGTCTACCTTCTGAATCGCTCGCCACCGCGGGCTCCTTCGACCGCATCGCCGAATCCTGCCGGCGGACGGGGGGAACAGTCGTCGCGCAAGCGCCGAAGGCAGGAGCGGGGGAACCAAGGTAGGCGCCGGGAGCGGCCGTTGAGAGACGGTCACGCCACCGGCTAGGGGTTAAGACGTGCGCAAGGTCGCACGGCCGGGCAACTCACTCGCCCGAACCCGACAGCTCACCTCGTAGGCGTCGGTGAGGAGAAACTCCATGCTGCTTTCCGGCAAGGGCAAGCACCGCCGCGGTTCCAAGGCCGTCCGCATCGTCACGCTCGCCGGTGTCGCCGGTGTGGCCGTGGCCGCCCCCCTGATGGCCGCCGGCTCCGCCAGCGCCGCCACCGCGTCCGAGTGGGACAAGGTCGCGCAGTGCGAGGCGGGCGGCAACTGGGCCATCAACACGGGCAACGGCTACTACGGCGGACTGCAGTTCTCGTCCTCCACGTGGGCCGCGTTCGGTGGCAAGTCGTACGCCGCCCAGGCCAACCAGGCCACGAAGTCGCAGCAGATAGCCATCGCGGAGAAGGTCCTCAAGGGCCAGGGCAAGGGCGCCTGGCCGTCCTGCGGCGTGGGCCTGTCGAACTCCTCCTACACGGGTGGCGGCTCGACGGAGACCCCGAAGCAGACCAAGAAGACCGAGACCAAGAAGACCGCGCCGAAGACCGAGGTCAAGAAGACCGCGCCGAAGGTCGAGACCAAGCGGTCCCAGGCCCCGACGACGCGCTCCGAGCGCTCCGAGGCCCCGGCCCCGGCCGCCAAGCCGAAGGCCCAGGCCCCGAAGACCGGCACCGGCTCGTACGAGGTCAAGTCCGGTGACACGCTGGGCACCATCGCCGAGGCCAACAACGTCCAGGGCGGCTGGGAGAAGGTCTTCGAGCTCAACAAGGACATCGTCTCGGACGCCGACCTGATCTTCCCGGGTCAGAAGCTCGACCTCAGCTGAACCCCGCGGCAACCGCCGCCGGAGCCCCCGCGCTCCGCCCGCTGAATCACGCAGGGTCCCACCGCCCGGCGCGCCTCCCCCCGCGCGCCGGGCGGTGGCGTGTGCGCCCACGGCGCGCGGATTCAAGAGACCTATGTCCTGGAAGAGGGGTATTCGGGCCCTTTTTCGTCCCAGGACCCGGGCGGTCGTCCGGCCCCGCGCCCGGAGCCGGTTAGGCTCTAGGCGGCAAGGCCATCCCACGGCCTGACACGCCACCGCACACCCAGCGTCACATCCCAGAAGGAGATGCTCGTGCCGTCCATCGACGTCGTCGTAGCCCGGGAAATCCTGGACTCCCGAGGCAACCCCACGGTCGAGGTCGAGGTGGGCCTCGACGATGGCAGCACCGGCCGTGCTGCCGTCCCGTCCGGCGCCTCCACCGGTGCATTCGAGGCCATCGAGCTCCGTGACGGTGACCCCAACCGTTACTTCGGCAAGGGTGTCGAGAAGGCCGTCCTCGCCGTCATCGAGCAGATCGGCCCGGAGCTCGTCGGCTACGACGCCACCGAGCAGCGCCTGATCGACCAGGCCATGTTCGACCTGGACGCCACCGACAACAAGGGCTCCCTCGGCGCCAACGCCATCCTCGGCGTGTCCCTCGCCGTCGCGCACGCCGCGTCCGAAGCCTCGGACCTGCCGCTCTTCCGCTACCTCGGCGGTCCGAACGCGCACCTGCTGCCCGTCCCGATGATGAACATCCTCAACGGTGGGTCGCACGCCGACTCCAACGTGGACATCCAGGAGTTCATGATCGCCCCGATCGGCGCGGAGTCCTTCTCCGAGGCGCTGCGCTGGGGCGCCGAGGTCTACCACACCCTCAAGAAGGTGCTCCACACCAAGGGCCTGTCCACCGGCCTCGGTGACGAGGGCGGCTTCGCCCCGAACCTGGAGTCCAACCGCGCCGCGCTCGACCTCATCGTCGAGGCCATCAAGCAGGCCGGCTACGTCCCGGGCAAGGACATCGCGCTCGCGCTCGACGTCGCCGCGTCCGAGTTCTACAAGGACGGCAAGTACGAGTTCGAGGGCCAGTCCCGCTCGGCCGCCGAGATGACCGAGTACTACGAGGAGCTCGTCTCCGCGTACCCGATGGTCTCCATCGAGGACCCGCTGTACGAGGACGACTGGGCCGGCTGGAAGACCCTCACCGACCGCCTGGGCTCCAAGGTCCAGATCGTCGGCGACGACCTCTTCGTCACCAACCCGGAGCGCCTGGCCCGCGGCATCGAGGAGGGCTCCGCGAACGCCCTGCTCGTGAAGGTGAACCAGATCGGTTCGCTGACCGAGACCCTCGACGCCGTCGAGATGGCCCAGCGCAACGGCTTCAAGTGCATGATGTCGCACCGCTCCGGCGAGACCGAGGACGTCACCATCGCCGACCTCGCCGTCGCCGTGAACTGCGGCCAGATCAAGACCGGCGCCCCGGCCCGCTCGGACCGCGTCGCCAAGTACAACCAGCTGCTGCGCATCGAGGAGATCCTCGACGACGCCGCCGTGTACGCGGGCCGCTCCGCCTTCCCGCGCTTCCGCCCCGGGAACTGATCCCGCGCGGCCGGGGCCGGCCGCCGCCCCCGCTTTTTGCGGCGCCCGCCTCCGTACGTCCCCGCACTCGGTCCCGTACCGTGTGCGGGGACGTATTGCGTAGTGCGTATATAGGGGAGGCGGGATCAATGGCCGGGAACCGGGATCGGTTCTCCACCTTCTCCACCGCGACCAGGCTCAAGCAGCTCGGCGAACGGACCGCGGCCCACGTCTACCGCTCGCAGTCGCGCCGCCAGGTCCGCCGCAGCCGGCTCACCGGCCGGGCCGCACTGCTGGTGCTGGTCCTCTGTACCCTGGTCGTCGCCCTCGCGTATCCGATGCGCCAGTACGTGTCCCAGCGCTCGGAGATCGCGGAGCAGCAGAAGGCGGCCGTCTCCGCGCGGCTCCGCCTGGAGCGGCTCCGCGACGAGAAGGCCCGCTGGCAGGACGACGCGTACGCGGTGCAGCAGGCGCGCAAGCACCTGCACTTCCTGCGCCCGGGGGAGATCGGCTACATCATGAGCGACCCCGGCGCCGCGGGCCGCGAACGGCCCCGGACCGGGCAGGCAGGCTCCGACCGGCCCTGGTACTCGAACGTCTGGGACGGCGTCGACAAGGCCGACCGACCCGGCGACTGACCGACCAGCACCACCCGTCAACGAACCGCGAACGAAGAGACTTCCTCCAGGCATGCAGACGCCCCCGCCCCAGACCGACCGGACCGAGCCGACCGACGCGGACATCGAGGCGTTCGAGCAGCAGCTCGGCCGCCCGCCGCGCGGGCTGCGCGCCATCGCGCACCGCTGCCCCTGCGGCCAGCCGGACGTGGTGGAGACCGCCCCGCGGCTCCCCGACGGCACCCCCTTCCCGACGCTGTACTACCTGACGTGCCCGCGCGCGGCCTCCGCGATCGGCACGCTGGAGGCCAACGGCGTCATGAAGGAGATGCAGGCCCGGCTCGCGGAGGACCCGGAGCTCGCCGCCGCCTACCAGGCCGCGCACGAGGACTACATCCGCCGCCGCGACGCCATCGACGTGCTCCAGGGCTTCCCGAGCGCCGGCGGGATGCCGGACCGCGTGAAATGCCTGCACGTCCTGGTCGGGCACTCGCTGGCCGCCGGCCCGGGCGTGAACCCGTTCGGCGACGAGGCCCTCGCGATGCTGCCGGAGTGGTGGGCCAAGGGTGCCTGCGTCACCCCGTGCGGGGAGCGGAAGGCCGGGGAGGAGTCCCGGTGACCCGGGTCGCGGCCGTCGACTGCGGTACGAACTCCATCCGCCTGCTGGTCGCCGACGTCGACCCGGCCACCGGCGAGCTGGCCGAGCTGGACCGGCGGATGACCGTCGTCCGGCTCGGGCAGGGCGTGGACCGGACCGGGCGCCTCGCCCCCGAGGCCCTGGAGCGCACCTTCGCGGCCTGCCGCGAGTACGCCGCGGTCATCAAGGAGCTCGGGGCGGAGCGCGTGCGCTTCGTGGCCACCTCGGCCTCCCGGGACGCCGAGAACCGGGACGACTTCGTCCGGGGCGTACTGGAGACCATCGGCGTCGAGCCCGAGGTGATCTCCGGCGACCAGGAGGCGGAGTTCTCCTTCACCGGAGCCACGAAGGAGCTCACCGGGCGCGACGACCTGCCCACGCCGTACCTGGTGGTGGACATCGGCGGCGGCTCGACCGAGTTCGTGGTCGGCGACGACCGGGTGCGGGCCGCCCGTTCCGTGGACGTCGGCTGCGTCCGGATGACCGAACGTCACCTGGTCGTGGACGGCGTGGTCACCGACCCGCCGACGCGGGAGCAGGTGGCGGCGGTGCGGGCCGACATCGAGGCGGCGCTGGACCAGGCCGCCGGGACGGTCCCGCTGGAGGAGGCGCGCACGCTGGTGGGCCTGGCCGGGTCGGTGACCACGGTCGCCGCGATCGCGCTCGGGCTGCCGGAGTACGACTCGGCGGCGATCCACCACTCCCGGATCTCCTACGACCGGGTCCGCGAGATCAGCGAGCGCATGCTGACGTCGACGCACGCCGAGCGCGCCGCGATCCCCTCCATGCACCCGGGCCGGGTCGACGTGATCGGGGCGGGCGCGCTCGTCCTGCTGGCGATCATGGAGCGGACCGGCGCCCGGGAGGTCGTGGTCTCGGAGCACGACATCCTCGACGGCATCGCGGTCAAGACCGCGGAAGAGGCCGAGGCCGGCGAGCCGCGGTCCTGACGCGGCGCCTCTGTCGCAGGCGGTGTCCCGGTCCGCCGACCGGGACACCGCCTTCGTCGTCCGCTGCCGCGTGGACCTCACGGCGGTCGCCACCGCCCGCCGCGGGGCGCTCAGGTGAGCGGGAGGTGCGCCCTTTGAATCCTTCGCGTACGCGGGCGACTTCAGAGGAAAGGGCGGACGCAGGGGCGCGGTCCGCCACCCGACAGGGGTTCTCTCACGGGTTCGGGGAAGGCATTCGGGGGTCTTTCGGCCCGTGATCCACACGAAGTTCGTGAAGTTCTTCACAAGGAAAAGACGCCCGATGCTCCAACCGGAGTGCCCCGAACGGCTTCCGGGGGCCCCTCGGGCCCCCTTCCGCGCCTGTTCGTACGAATGGCGGACCTGGTCGGTTCCGGCTCGGAGCATCGGACGAAGCCCGGTGGTCCAGTCCGGTTCGGGGCCTACGGGCCAGTTCAGGACGGGTGAACAACGATTCCCGTTGCGCGCTGGTTCCCGTCGCGGGCCATGACCTCGGTCACGTGGGCGGCGGAGTGTAGCAGAGGGCCCCGGACACCTTGTGAAGGGGCTCACGAGCGTCACCCCTGGGGGTGCTGGATACTCGTTCCATGAGCACCACGGAGCGTCCCAGGATCCTCGTTGTAGGAGGTGGGTACGTAGGCCTGTACGCAGCCAAGCGCATCATGAAGAAGATGCGCTACGGCGAGGCGACCGTCACGGTCGTCGACCCGCGCTCGTACATGACCTACCAGCCCTTCCTCCCCGAAGTGGCCGCAGGCAGCATCTCGCCTCGGCACGTCGTCGTCCCGCTGCGACGCGTGCTGCCCAAGGCAGAGGTCCTCACCGGCCGGGTCACGACCATCGACCAGGACCGCAAGGTCGCCGTCGTCACGCCGCTGGTCGGCGAGGCGTACGAGCTGCCCTTCGACTACCTGGTGATTGCGCTCGGAGCCGTTTCCCGCACCTTCCCGATCCCCGGCCTCGCCGAACAGGGCATCGGCATGAAGGGCGTCGAAGAGGGCATCGGCCTGCGCAACCACGTCCTCGAGCAGCTGGACAAGGCCGAGTCCACGACGGACGAGGACGTCCGCCGCAAGGCCCTCACCTTCGTCTTCGTCGGCGGCGGCTTCGCCGGCGCGGAGACCATCGGCGAGGTCGAGGACATGGCCCGCGACGCCGCGAAGTACTACTCCAGCATCAAGCGCGAGGACATGCGCTTCGTGCTGGTCGACGCGGCCGACAAGATCCTTCCCGAGGTCGGGCCCAAGCTCGGCACCTGGGGCAAGGAGCACCTCGAGTCCCGCGGCATCGAGATCTACCTCAACACCTCCATGGACTCCTGCGTGGACGGCCACGTGGTGCTGAAGAACGGCCTCGAGGTCGACTCCAACACCATCGTGTGGACCGCGGGCGTCAAGCCGAACCCGGCGCTGGCCCGCTACGGCCTGCCGCTGGGCCCTCGCGGCCACGTCGACGCCGAGCCGACCCTCCAGGTCAAGGGCACCGACTACATCTGGACCGCCGGCGACAACGCCCAGGTGCCGGACCTCGCCGCCCGCAAGGCCGGCGTGGAGAACGCCTGGTGCCCGCCGAACGCCCAGCACGCGCTGCGCCAGGCCAAGGTCCTCGGCGACAACGTCATCTCGGGCATGCGGGGCTTCCCCCAGTCTGAGTACTCGCACTCCAACAAGGGTGCGGTGGCGGGCCTCGGCCTCCACAAGGGCGTCGCGATGATCGTCATGGGCAAGATGAAGATCAAGCTCAAGGGCCGGCTCGCCTGGTACATGCACCGTGGCTACCACGGCATGGCCATGCCGACCTGGAACCGCAAGATCCGCGTCTTCGCCGACTGGACCCTCGGCATGTTCCTCAAGCGCGAGGTCGTCTCCCTCGGTGCGCTGGAGACCCCCCGCGAGGAGTTCTACGAGGCCGCCAAGCCGGCTCCGGCCGCCGCCGTCACGGCTCCGGCCCAGAAGGCCAAGGCGTCCTGACCCGGCACGCCGGGTGAGGCCCTGAGCCCGACCCGCAATACCCGTACGACCCGAAGGGGCCGTCCGCCATCCGTGGTGCGGACGGCCCCTTCGGCGTGCCCGGCCGCTTACTCGGGGTCCGGGTTGGGTAGACCGGGGGGTCGGAGCTTTGTGGAGGTGCGCCATGACCGACGCCGCGCCGCGGCTGGCCGCTGTTGCCGAGACCCTGTTGGGCACCCCCCTGCCGGTGCGCGTGCGCGCGTGGGACGGCAGCGAAGCGGGCCCGCCGGGGACCCCGATCCTCGTCGTCCACACCCGTCGGGCGCTGCGCCGCGTGCTCTGGAAGCCCGGCGAGATGGGCCTGGCCCGCGCCTGGGTGGCGGGGGAACTGACGGTCGACGGCGACCTGTTCGAACTGCTGGACCGGGTGGGGGGCGTGCTCTGGGAACGGGCGCCCGTGTCCGGACCCCCGCCGGGCACCGTCCCGCCGCGGGGGCCGGTCGCGCACCGCCCGCGGCGGCCCGACCGGCTCACCCGGGCCGCCGGCACCGCCGCCCTGCTGCGCGACCCGCGGGCGCGGGCCGCCGTACGGGAACTGGCCGCCCTGGCCCGGCCCTGGCCAGCTCCCGCCGCGCCCCCGGAGGAGGCGCACCGCCGCGACGGTGCGCGCCACACCAAGGGCAGCGACCGGCAGGCCGTCAGCCACCACTACGACGTCGGCAACGACTTCTACGAGCGGGTCCTCGGGCCCTCCATGGTCTACTCGTGCGCCTACTGGAGCCCCGGCGGGACCCTGGAGGAGGCCCAGCACGACAAGCTCGACCTCGTCTGCCGCAAGCTGGCCCTCAGACCCGGCGACCGGCTCCTCGACGTCGGCTGCGGCTGGGGCTCCATGGCCCTGCACGCCGCCCGCGAGTACGGCGTCAGGGTCACCGGCGTGACCCTCTCGCGCGAACAGGCGGCCTACGCCCGCAAGCGGGTCGCGGAGGAGGGCCTCGCCGACCTGGTCGAGATCCGGATCCAGGACTACCGGGACGTGGACGACGGCCCGTACGACGCCGTGTCCTCCATCGGGATGGCCGAGCACGTCGGCGCCGACCGCTACCGGGACTACGCCCGCGCCCTGTACGCCCTGCTGCGGCCCGGCGGACGGCTGCTGAACCACCAGATCGCCCGCCGGCCGGAGCCCGACGAAGAGGCGTACCGGATCGACGAGTTCATCGACGCGTACGTCTTCCCCGACGGGGAGCTGTCGCCGCTCGGCAGCACCGTGGGCGAGCTGGAACGGGCCGGCTTCGAGGTCCGGGACGTGGAGGCGCTGCGCGAGCACTACGCGCTCACCCTGCGGGCCTGGGTGGCGCGGCTGGAGGCCCACTGGGACGAGGCGGTCCGGCTGACCTCGCCGGGACGGGCCCGCGTCTGGCAGCTGTACATGGCGGCCTCGGCGCTCGCCTTCGAGCACGGCCGGCTCGGCGTCAACCAGGTGCTGGCCGTGAAGTCCGGGGCGGGTGGCGGCGCGGGGCTGCCGCTGCGGCTGCGCACCTGGGGCGGGGGGCCCTCGTAAGGTCCCGTCCGGGTACGGCGGAAGGGCCCTGGCAGACCGTCCGGTCTGCCAGGGCCCTTCCTTGTCCCGTGCTCCGTGTACCCGGCGCGGGGCCGGCTATTCGGTCTTGATGGCGGTGAGCATGTTCAGCCGGGCGGCGCTGCGGGCCGGCCACATGGCGGCGAGGACGCCGACCACTCCGGCGAGCAGGAGGAAGACGCCGATCCGGTCGAACGGCAGGACCAGTGCGTAGTCCGGGACCGTCTTGGAGACGGTGGTGCCGACGGCCCAGGCGAGGAAGACGCCGATGACGATGCCGAGGACCGCGCCGAAGAGCGAGATCACCACGGCCTCCAGACGGATCATGTTCTTCACCCGGCTGCGGTCGAGACCGATGGCGCGCAGCATCCCGATCTCCTGGGTCCGCTCGAAGACGGACATCGCCAGCGTGTTGACCACGCCGAGCACCGAGATGATGAGCGCCATGCCGAGCAGGCCGTACATGATGTTCAGCGCCATGTTGATCATGCCGCCCATCTCGTCCCGCATGTCCTGCCGGGTGGCGACGGTCATCGCCGGGTTCTTGCCGAGGGCGTCGACCACGGTCTGCTGGGCGGCCTTGGAGGCGCCGCCGTCGACGTTGACGTAGACCTCGCTGATGAACGGCTCGTCGGAGTGGGCGTTCAGGATCTTCTCGTCGATCACGTACGGGGAGAGCAGGCCCTCCAGGTCCTTGTAGACCGCCCCGACCTTCAGCGAGCCCTTCGAACCGTCGTCGTACTGGACCTGGAGCGGGGAGCCGACCGCGAGCTTCTGCGCCGTGGCCGTCTTCTCCGCCACGGCCACCTCGCCCTTGCCGAGGCTGTCGAGCGAGCCGCTGAGGACCTCGATGTTCAGCAGCTGCCCGATGGCACCCGGCGTGACGCCCGAGGCCGAGGCGAACTCGCCGCCGATCCGCAGCGAGCCCGCGACCTGCGGCGAGACCGCCTTGATGCCGGGGGCCTTGGCCAGCGCCTCGGGCACCGACTTGTCCAGGTAGCCCATGCCGCCGGACATGGAGACCTTGTAGTCGGCCTTGAGCTTGTCCGTGCTCATCCGGTCGACGGCCTGGCCCATGGTGACGCCGAGCACCGACAGGGTGGTGACCAGGGTCAGTCCGATGGCCAGCGAGGCGGCGGTGACGGCGGTGCGGCGCGGGTTGCGCACCGCGTTCTGCGCGGCCAGCTTGCCGGGGACCCCGAAGAGCTTCTGCAGGGCCGGGCGGATGGAGGCGATGACCGGCTTGGAGAGCAGCGGCAGCAGCACGATCATGCCGATGAGCATGAAGAACGCGCCGGCACCGATGACCATGCGGCCGTCGCCGCCCATGGACACGCCGAGCAGGACCACGCCGATGCCGAGGAGGCTGATGACGGAGCCGAGCACGTTGCGCAGGACCAGGGACTTGGAGCTGGCCGGCAGGTGGGCGCTGCCCATGGCGGCGACCGGGGCGATCCGGCCGGTGCGCCAGGCGGGGAGCACGGCGGCCAGGGTGGTGACCAGGATGCCGATGACCAGGGCCGCGACGACGGTGCCCGGGGCGATGACGAGGTCGCCGCCCGGGAGCTTGGCGCCGAAGGAGCCCATCACGGACCGCATGCCGACGGCCAGGCCGATGCCGCTGACCAGGCCGATGGCGGCGGACAGGGCGCCGACGACGAGGGCCTCGGCGAGGACCGAGCGCATGACCTGGCCGCGGTTGGCGCCGACGGCGCGCAGCAGGGCCAGCTCCTTGGTGCGCTGGGTGACCAGCATGGTGAAGGTGTTGTAGATGAGGAAGACGCCGACGAAGAGGGCGATGCCGGCGAAGGCGAGCAGCATGGTGCTCATGCCGCCCAGTTCCCGCTCGATGTCCTTGGCCTGCTCCCGGGCGAGCTCGGCGCCGGTCTGGGCCTTGGTGTGCTCGCCGCCGACGAGCGGCTTGATCTCGGCGAGCAGTTGGTCGGCGGAGGCGCCGGCCTTGGCGGACACCGAGAGCTCCTGGAAGAAGCCGGGCTTGAGGTAGAGCTCCTGGGCGACCTTGGTGTCGAAGAGCACCAGGCTGCCGCCGGCCTGGACGGCGCCGTCCTCGGTGGTGAAGACACCGGCGAGGGAGTACTCCTTGACGGGGCCGTTCGTGGCGACGCGGACCTTGTCGCCCACCGCGTACCCGCCCGCGTCCGCGGTCGCCCGGTCGAGGGCGATCTCGTCGGCCTTGGCCGGGCCGGCGCCGGTGGTGAAGGCGTAGCGGGGGTCCTTGCCGTCCTTGACGGGGGCGTAGTTGGAGCCCTTGTTGGACCAGCCGGAGCCGATCAGCTTGCCGTTCTCGTCGCCGACGCCGGCGAAGCCCTGGACGCGGCCGGAGACGGCGTCGACGCCGCCCAGGCCGCGGACCTTGTCGAGGGTCGCCTGGCTGATGCCCGGCTCGCCCTCCGGACGGCCCTCGTCGTCGCGGCCCTGGCCGTAGGAGGTGACGGAGACGGCGATGCCGTCGTAGCTCTTGGCGGACTGGCCGGAGAGGGACTTCTTGAGGGTGTCGGTGAAGACGAGGGTGCCGGAGACGAAGGCGACGCCGAGGGTGACGGCGAGCACCGTCATCAGCAGCCGGGCCTTGTGCGCGAGGACGTTGCGCAGGGCGGTACGGAACATGAGGGAAAGTCCAGGGGTTCGGTTGCGGTCAGCGGAGGCCGGGCGGGGGAGGCGGCCGCCTCAGCTGGTGCGGCCCTTGGCGTCGAACGCCTTCATGCGGTCCAGTACGCCGTCCGCGGTGGGCGCCGTCATCTGGTCGACGATGCTGCCGTCGGCGAGGAAGACGACCCGGTCCGCGTAGGCCGCGGCGACCGGGTCGTGGGTGACCATCACGACCGTCTGGCCGAGCTCGCGCACCGAGTTGCGCAGGAAGCCCAGGACCTCGGCGCCGGAGCGCGAGTCGAGGTTTCCGGTGGGCTCGTCGCCGAAGATGATCTCGGGGCGGGAGGCCAGGGCGCGGGCCACGGCCACGCGCTGCTGCTGGCCGCCGGAGAGCTGCGTCGGGCGGTGGCCGAGGCGGTCGGAGAGGCCCACCATGGCGATCACGGTGTCCAGCCACTGCTTGTCGGGCTTGCGCCCGGCGATGTCCATGGGGAGCGTGATGTTCTCCAGGGCCGTCAGGGTCGGCAGCAGGTTGAAGGCCTGGAAGATGAAGCCGATCTTGTCCCGGCGCAGCTGCGTGAGCTGCTTGTCCTTCAGGGAGCCCAGCTCGGTGTCGCCGATGCGCACGGAGCCGGAGGAGAAGGTGTCCAGTCCGGCGACGCAGTGCATCAGCGTGGACTTGCCGGAGCCCGAGGGGCCCATGATCGCGGTGAACTCGCCCTGGTTGAAGTCCACGCTGACGTTGTCCAGGGCGACCACCCGGGTCTCGCCCTGGCCGTACACCTTGGAGAGGCCGGTGGCGCGGGCGGCCACGGCCTGGGTGGTGTGCGGGGCGTAGTTCATGGTGGTCACGGGAGCGACTCCTGGGGCTGCGGACCGGCTGCGGTCTACGGATCGGAGGGACGTTCCCATCCTCACCGGGCGCACCCCCGCTCCGGATCAGCCGTGGTGCCCGTTCCCTGGCCCACCGCAGGTTGACCACGGGGCCGTCCGACTCCTCCTCTGGTATGACGGGAGTGCCCGCCGCGCGACGGACCCGCGGCGTGCGGCCCGGCCCCGGTGCGGGGTGGTCCGGGGGTGGCGGGGGGTGGCGCGCGGGGTGGCGGATGCCATCGAAATCCCGTCATTCCCACACGGGCCGCAACGGCCTTCCGGAAGGTGCCCACCGTGCGTTCTGGGGTCTGACGACCCCTCAAGCGCCAATAAAATCAGACAACATCGGATAGAGGCCCCGTTGGCGTCGATCGTCTTCCGGATAGGCTCGGCGCAGCGTTCAAGGCTTTTTCACGGGGCCGCCGCGCCTTGCCCGGATGGTGGAATGCAGACACGGCGAGCTTAAACCTCGCTGGCCCTCGGGCCGTGCCGGTTCAAGTCCGGCTCCGGGCACTCCGCGCTGCAGCGAAGCCCCGCCGGTATATCCCCTGCGCTTCGCCATGCCGTCTCCTAAGATCCTCCTCCAGCAGTAGGGTGCTTTCTTTGCGAGCGCATTACTCTTGAGTCAAGGCCGCGCTCGGTGGCCACGGAGGAGTGAGATGAGGAGCAGTAACCCGGTCTTCTCGCGACGGGGGTTCAGCCGCGACAACGGTGGCCATGCGGGCTTCGACGCCCAGCAGCAGCACCAGCAGGCCGGGGCCGCGACCAACCCGTACGCGACGAACCCGTATGCGACCGACCCGGCCACGGGTATGCCGCAGGCGCCGGCCCGCACCAATGTGATGACCATCGACGACGTCGTGAGCCGTACGGCCATGACGCTCGGCACGGTCATCCTGACGGCGACGCTCGCCTGGGTCCTGCTGCCCGTCGACCCGGCCAACATCGGCACGTCCTACGGCATCGCGATCGGCGCGGCCCTGGTCGCGTTCGTCCTGGCCATGGTCCAGTCGTTCAAGCAGAAGGCCTCGCCGCCGGTCATCCTGGCCTACGCGGCCTTCGAGGGCGTCTTCCTCGGCGTGATCAGCGCGGCCGTCAGCACCTACCTGGGCGCCGGCGTCGTCGTGCAGGCCGTGATGGGCACGATGTGCGTCTTCGCCGCCGTGCTCTTCGCGTACAAGATGCGCTGGATCCGCGTGAACCGGCGCTTCACCGGTTTCGTGATGGCCGCCGCCATGGGCTTCATGCTGCTCATGCTGGCGAACCTGCTGTTCTCGGTCTTCGCCGGCGGTGACGGCCTCGGCTTCCGCAGCGGCGGCCTCGGCATCCTGTTCGGCGTCATCGGCGTCATCCTGGGCGCCTGCTTCCTCGCCCTGGACTTCAAGCAGGTCGAGGACGGCGTGGCGTACGGCGCCCCGCGCGAGGAGGCGTGGCTGGCGGCCTTCGGCCTCACCATGACCCTCGTGTGGATCTACCTGGAGATGCTCCGCCTCTTCTCGATCCTCTCGGGCGACGACTAGCAGGACCGGCAGCCGTCCCGGCTGTCCACGACGCAGGGGGAAGGCCCCGCGAGCACTGCGCTCGCGGGGCCTTCCCGCGTTCGTAGGGGACAGGGGTCGGGAACGGGATCCTCAGGGCTCAGCCGAAGCGGCGCGCGGCCCTGCGCAGGTCGTACTCGTGGATGATCGCCTTGGCCTGGCCGTACGACAGCTCGTGCGCGCCGCGCAGCCAGCCGACCTTCTCCTCGAACCGGACGAGGGAGGGGCCCTCGTCGACGGTGCGGAGCCAGTCGGAGAGTTCACGACCGGTGGTCTGGGGGATTCTGTCGATCATGTTGCGGTGGGTCTGCTCGGAGAACTCTACGGACATATGGGCGCCTCCGGAGGTATCGCCGTGCTGTTCTCTTCACGACACCGTGCCGCAGAGTCCGCCCGTTGGCAATGGCGCCCGGGCGGCGCGTAAGGTCGGCCGGGTGCTTGATACTTCGCCCCTGACCGCCGCCGTGGAACGCTTCGCCGACCGGCTGCGGGCCGCTCCGCAGAGCCGTCTGCAGCAGGGCGCGGCCGCCGTGGCCCTCGAACTGGCCCGCGAGCTCTCCGTCCGGGCGCAGCGCCTGGAGGGGGCGTCCGGGCCGGAGCGGGAGATGCCGGACGCGGGGATCTTCGTCGTCGGCGATCAGGTGGCCGTGGCCGGGCTGGACCTCGCCGAGGCACTGCGCGGCGCGGCGGGATCCGCGACGGGGACGAGGGACGGCACGAAGGCCCCGTCCGTGGTGCTGGACGAGGCCGTGCGGCTGGTGGAGCGGGCGGACGTCAGAGCGAGGCGATGACGCGGTCCGCGAGGATGTAGACGTTGCTGTCGGCGTCCTCGGCGTCGCCGCAGGAGAAGGTCAGGGCGTACGCCCCGGAGATGCCCGAGCCGCCCAGCAGGACCGGCGCGGTGCCCGAGCGCAGGGCCTCGGCGAGGCGCTCCGCGGTCTCCCGGTGGCCGGGGGTCATGCAGAGCGTGGTGCCGTCGGTGAAGACGTACACGTCGAGCGTGCCCAGGGGGCCCGGGCGGACGTCCGCGAGGGCCGTACGGGCCTCCGCGAGCTCCTCCAGGCGGCTGACGGTGCGCTCGTGGTCGGCGCCCGGGTGCGAGGCCTGGGCCGGTACGAAGTCGGGGTGCGAGGGGTGGCGCCGGCGGGCGGCGGCCAGCTCGGCCGAATCCTCCGGGTAGCCGGTGTACTCCTCGTAGGACTCCTCGCCGAGCACCGCCTCCAGGCCCACCAGGTCGGCCTGCCGGGGCAGGAAGACCGGGCTGTCGTCGCCGAGCCCGGGCAGCCCGCCCAGCAGCGACGGGGCGTCGGCGGCGTCGCGGGCCTCCTGCGCGGCCCAGAAGGCCCGCGCCTCGGCCAGCTCGCGCTCGCGCTCCTCTGCGAGGGCCTCGGCGACGGCGGCTCGTATTTCCGCGGCGGGGGACTCCACGGCGCTGCGGGCGTGCGGCACGGTCGCACCACGGAGGTGGGCCGGGGCCGACAGCTCACTGCGCAGGGCCGTGACCTGCTTGCGCAGGCCGTGGACGGCGTGCAGCGCAGCAGCGCCCACGGCCGTGGCAGCGGCCGTGGTCAGCAGCAGGGCAAGAGACATGGCGCTCACTGGCTAACTCCCGATTGTTTCGATCCCCCGACTTCCTACATCAGAGTGTCCCGACCTGGGAATGGCGTGCAGTGCATTACGTCACGAATTGGACAGGGCTTTCGTCCCGAGGGCCCCGATCGCACACCAGCTGACCTGGGCATATGGCGATCCCCCAGGACAAAGGTCACATCCTGGGGGAGATTCGGTCACAGGTCGGCCGCGACGGGGTTAGAACCGGCGTCAGTACGGGACGCGTGACCGCGCCGGATCCCTTGCGGCGCCCGGGCTCCGCGCGGTCGGGGCCGCTCCCCGCCGCGATCCCACCCGATCGGCCGAGCGACGCTCCCCCTACCCTCCGCTACGACCCGACCGGGACGTCATAGCCCGGTTTCGGGGTGCCGGGGGGCCGCCCCTCGTTCCTCGGGGCGACCCCTACCCTCCGCTGCGGCTCAGCTCAGCCGCTCCGCTCTCGTGGTCGCGCTGAGCTTCGCCTCCGCTGCGGGCAGGCGCCGCCCCTCGTTCCTCGGGGCGACCCCTACCCTCCGCTGCGGCTCAGCTCAGCCGCTCGATGACCATGGCCATGCCCTGGCCGCCGCCGACGCACATCGTCTCCAGGCCGAACTGCTTGTCGTGGAACTGCAGGCCGTTGATCAGGGTGCCGGTGATCCGGGCACCGGTCATCCCGAACGGGTGACCGACGGCGATGGCCCCGCCGTTGACGTTCAGCTTGTCCAGCGGGATCTCCAGGTCCCGGTAGGACGGGATGACCTGCGCCGCGAAGGCCTCGTTGATCTCGAACAGGTCGATGTCCCCGACGGTCAGGCCGGCCCGCTTCAGGGCCTGCTTGGACGCCTCGACCGGGCCGAGGCCCATGATCTCCGGGGAGAGGCCGGTGACGCCGGTGGAGACGATCCGCGCCAGCGGCGTCAGGCCCAGGTCCCGCGCCTTGGTGTCGCTCATGATGACCAGCGCGGCGGCGCCGTCGTTGAGCGGGCAGCAGTTGGCGGCCGTGATCAGGCCGTCGGGGCGGAACACGGGCTTGAGGCCCTGGACGCCCTCCAGGGTCACGCCCGCGCGCGGGCCGTCGTCGGCGGAGACGACCGTCCCGTCCGGCGTCGTGACCGGGGTGATCTCGCGCTCCCAGAAGCCGTTCTTGATCGCGGCCTCGGCCAGGTTCTGCGAGCGGACGCCGAACTCGTCCATGTCCTGGCGGGTCACGCCCTTCAGGCGGGCCAGGTTCTCGGCGGTCTGGCCCATCGAGATGTACGCGTCCGGGACCAGGCCGTCCTCGCGCGGGTCGTGCCAGGAGGCGCCCTCGCTCTGCGCGACGGCGGCCGTACGGGCCTCCGCGTCGGCGAAGAACGGGTTGTGGGTGCCCGGCATGCCGTCCGAGGAGCCGTTGGCGAACCGGGAGACGGTCTCGACGCCCGCCGAGATGAAGACGTCGCCCTCGCCCGCCTTGATGGCGTGCAGGGCCATCCGGGAGGTCTGCAGGGACGAGGAGCAGTAGCGGGTGACCGTCAGGCCCGGCAGGTGGTCCATGCCCATCTGCACGGCCACGATGCGGCCCAGGTTGTGGCCCTGCTCGCCGCCCGGGAGGCCGCAGCCGAGCATCAGGTCGTCGATCTCGCGCGGGTCCAGCCCGGGCACCTTGGCGAGCGCGGCCTGGATGATCTGCGCGGTCAGGTCGTCCGGGCGGACGTCCTTGAGCGACCCCTTGCCGGCGCGCCCGATGGGAGAACGGGCGGTGGAAACGATGACGGCTTCGGGCATCGGGACTCCAAGGGGTGCGTCGTTGCGGGACCGCATGCGAAGTTACCGCCCCGTACGGTCGAGGTCACCGGCCTTGCGGTGTGATGCCGGTCGCTCCCGCGCGGGCGCCGGCTCACGGCCGGGGTGCCGGAGGCCGCGGGCCCGCCGCCCGGGGGAGCCGGGTCCGCGGGGGCGGGAGCGGGCCGCCGGCCGGTTCCCCTCCCGCTCCCTTCCCGGGCGCCCGGCGCTCAAGCGGTACCGGAGACCGCCTCGGCGTCCGGCGTGCCCGTGGAGCCCGTCCCGGCGCGGGCGGACGGCTCCGGCTCCTCGCCCGGGACCCGCCGGCGGCGGCGGTGCTTGAGCAGGGCCCAGGGCCCGCGGGCCGCGGTGACCTCCGTGCCCGCCTCGCCGGCGGCCGCCGACGCGGCCTTGGCCACCGGGAGCATGTCCTCGTCCCGGGACATGTCCAGCCGGTCCGACTCGGGCCACACGCCGAGCGCCGCGCACAGCGTGGGGAGGACCGCCATCGCGGCCGTCGCGTACCCCTCCGCCGACGGGTGGTAGGAGTCCGGGCCGAACATCTCGCGCGGATTCGCGGCGAACTCGGGGCCCAGCAGGTCCCCCATGGAGACCGTACGGGCGCCCAGTGCGACCACCCCTATGGTCTGGGCCGCCGCCAGCTGGCGCGAGACCCGCCGGGCCACCCACCGCAGCGGCTGGTACACCGGCTCGATCGTGCCCAGGTCCGGGCAGGTGCCCACGACGACCTCGGCGCCCGCCAGCCGCAGCCGCCGTACGGCCGAGGTCAGGCACCGCACCGAGTGGGTCGGCGGCATCCGCCGGGTCACGTCGTTCGCGCCGATCATGATCACGCAGACGTCCGGCGGGGGCACCTCCTGCCCCTCCGGCCCGTCGAGCAGCAGGCCCACCTGCCGGTCCAGGTCGTCCGACATCGCCCCCGACAGGGCCACGTTGCGCAGCTCCACCGGCCGCTCGGCCACCGCCGCCAGCCCGGACGCCAGCAGCGCCGCCGGCGTCTGCCGGGCCCGCCGCACGCCCAGGCCCGCGGCCGTGGAGTCGCCCAGCATGCCCAGCCGCAGCGGCCCCGGGCTCAGCTCGGGTCCGCCGAACTCGCTCCCGTACAGCCCGTCCGCGCGCGGCGGATCCGGCAGCCCGGTCCCCACCGTCCGCTTCGCGAACTGGACCTCCGCCAGCACCAGGCCCACCGTCGCGGCCCCGACCAGCCCGAGGCCGCCTCCGCCGTACGCCGCTCCCGCCGCGATCCGGCGGGCCGTTCTCGCCCTCGACACGCTTCAGGCCACCTCCTCGTCCCTTCGACGACCTACCTGCCCCGTACGTACGGTCGTCCAATCCCTTTCGGCATACCCTGGCCGGACCTCCCGGAGAACCCGTGGAGTCCCCTCCTTGGAGAACATGGTGCAATTCCACGACTCGATGATCAGCCTCGTCGGCAACACCCCGCTGGTGAAGCTCAACCGTGTGACCGAAGGCCTGCAGGCCACCGTCCTTGCGAAGGTCGAGTACTTCAACCCCGGCGGGTCGGTGAAGGACCGCATCGCCGTACGGATGATCGAGGCCGCCGAGCAGAGCGGAGCCCTCAAGCCCGGTGGCACCATCGTGGAGCCCACCAGCGGCAACACCGGTGTAGGACTCGCCATCGTGGCCCAGCAGAAGGGCTACAAGTGCATCTTCGTCTGTCCTGACAAGGTGTCCATGGACAAGATCAACGTCATGCGCGCGTACGGTGCCGAGGTCGTGGTCTGCCCGACCGCCGTCGACCCCGAGCACCCGGACTCGTACTACAACGTGTCCGACCGCCTCGCACGCGAGCCCGGCGCCTGGAAGCCCGACCAGTACAGCAACCCGAACAACCCCCGTTCGCACTACGAGACCACCGGTCCCGAGCTCTGGGAGCAGACGGACGGGAAGATCACCCACTTCGTCGCGGGCGTCGGCACGGGCGGCACGATCTCGGGCACGGGCAACTACCTCAAGGAGGTGTCCGGCGGGAAGGTCAAGGTCATCGGCGCCGACCCCGAGGGCTCGGTCTACTCCGGCGGCTCCGGCCGCCCCTACCTCGTCGAGGGTGTCGGCGAGGACTTCTGGCCGACCGCCTACGACCCGGACGTGACGGACGAGATCATCGCGGTGTCCGACAAGGACTCCTTCCAGATGACCCGCCGCCTCGCCAAGGAGGAGGGCCTGCTCGTCGGCGGCTCCTGCGGCATGGCGGTCGTGGCGGCCCTGCGCGCCGCCGAGGGCCTGGGACCGGACGACGTCGTCGTCGTCCTGCTGCCGGACAGCGGCCGCGGCTACCTCAGCAAGATCTTCAGTGACGAGTGGATGGCGGGCCACGGCTTCCTGGAGGAGGCGGGCCCCTCCGCGCGCATCGGCGACGTGCTGAACGACAAGGAGGGCGGCATCCCCTCCCTCGTCCACATGCACCCCGAGGAGACCGTCGGCCAGGCCATCGAGGTCCTGCGCGAGTACGGCGTCTCCCAGATGCCGATCGTCAAGCCGGGCGCCGGCCACCCCGACGTCATGGCCGCCGAGGTCATCGGCTCCGTCGTGGAGAAGGAGCTGCTGGCCGCGCTGTTCGCCCAGCGCGCCTCGCTCAGCGACCCGCTGGAGAAGCACATGAGCGCGCCGCTGCCGCAGGTCGGCTCCGGCGAGCCGGTCTCCGAGCTGATGTCCGTGCTCGGCGAGGCCGACGCGGCGATCGTGCTGGTCGAGGGCAAGCCGACCGGCGTCGTCAGCCGCCAGGACCTGCTGGCCTTCCTGGCCAAGGGCGCCAAGTAGCCGCCGCGGTGCGCCGGCCGTTCCGGCCGCGCACCGCCGCCGCGTCCGTGCGCGCGCCCGACGCGCAATCGGTACGGGCCCGACACGTGGGCGCAGCACCGGCTTAACACGGCTCCGGCACAGTGGTGGTCGTCGGCAGGGAAGACCGGGAGACCGGAAACCCGGCCGGCACCACGAACGGCGTTGCGCGACTCCGGAGCGGCTCCCGGACCGCGTGCGCCACGGACGCGGACGGCCCTGACCCGGCCCGTGTCCTCGCGGGGACCGCCGTCGTCCCGCCCCCGGGCAACCGGGGTGCGGCGGTCCCCGCCTAATTCTTTTCCGGACCCGCCGGCCCGTCGGCCCCCGTCAGTCGAGCGGTTCGCGGTTCCCGCGGCCGCCGAAGGGCTTGTGGGCGTGGACGAAGTTCACCGCCACGATGCCCGCCCAGACCACCAGCAGCCCGCTCAGGCGGGCGTGCGCGGCGCCGATCGCCGAGAGCGGGATCGCCAGGACCAGCGTGACGACGGCGAAGCCGAACCGCTCCCCGAACGCGGCCGCGGGCGACGCGGCGCCGCCGCCCGGCCCGCCGCGGGCCGCCCGCAGACGTTCCTCGGCCAGCCGCCGCCTGACCTGTGTGTCGACCTTCTCGACGAACGAGTCCACCAGCTCGGCCTCGTACTCCGGGCCCAGCTCCCGCCGGGCGTCCAGGGTGGCGTCGAATTCCTTCTTCAGCTCTCGGGCATGCGCGTCCATGCCCCCACGGTAGGAAGCGCCGTGCTCCCGGGCACTGGGGCTATCCCCCCGATTCCGCGCCCGCCGGACGCCGCCCGCCCGGCCGCGCCCCCTCCGCATCGTGGGCGCGGGTTGCCCCGCTGCATAACCGCATGCAGAGTGCTCCGTGACTGAATATCTCAACCGGGGACGGGATGGAGGGGACGGCCATGAGCGACGGCCCGGCCGCACGGCTGCAGACGCTGTTCGAAGGGCACCGGCTGACGCCGACCCAGCGGCGGATCGCGCACTGCATGGTGCGCGGGGCGGCCGAGGTGCCGTTCCTGTCGAGCGTGGAGCTCGCCGAACTCGCGGGGGTGAGCCAGCCCTCCGTGACCCGGTTCGCGGTGGCGCTCGGCTTCGACGGGTACCCCGCGCTGCGCCGGCACCTGCGCGAGGTGGCGCCCGCCGAGCGGGCGGGGGCCGAGGACGGGGACGCGTACAACGAGTACCAGCAGGCCGTCCAGGGCGAGATCGAGAACCTGCGGCAGCTGTCGGCGATGCTCGCCGATCCGGCGCCGGTCCAGGAGGCGGGCCGGCTGCTCGCCGCCTCGGTGCCGCTGCCGGTGCTCGGGCTGCGGGCGGCGTCCTCGCAGGCGCGCGGGTTCGCGTACTTCGCCGGCAAGGTGCACCCGGACGTACGGCTGCTCGACGAGGGCGGCTCGATGCTGGAGGACCGCATCGACGCGGCCCGCTACGAGGGGGCCACCGCGCTGCTGTGCTTCGCGCTGCCCCGCCACCCCCGGGAGGTCGTGGACACCCTGGAGCGCTCCCGGCGGGCCGGGCTGACCGTCGTCACCGTGGCGGACTCGGCGTTCGCGCCGGTCGCCCGCCACTCGGACCTGCTGATCCCGGCCCCCGTCGGCACCGGCCTGGCCTTCGACACGGCCTGCGCCCCGATGCTGCTGGGCCGGGTGCTGCTGGAGGCGATGGCGGACGCGCTGCCGGACGCGCAGGCGCGGCTGGAGGCCTTCGACGCGCGGGCCGCGGCGCGGGGGCTGTTCGTGGAGTGAGCACGCCGCGACCGCGGGCCGCCGCGCTCCCCGGCCGTCAGCGGTAGTCCAGCTCGGCCAGCTCGGTGGCGAGGCGCTCGCGCAGGGCCGGGACGCGGGAGAGCAGGGGGAGCGCGGTGTTGCGCACGCGGCGCAGCAGCGGGTTGCGGGTGGTGGCGACGCGGGTCATCCGGTCGGTCAGCGCGACCACGCGCAGGGCCACGGGCCGGCGGCGGGCCTCGTAGCCGTCGGGGCCGTCGAGCGGGCCGGCCGTCAGCGCCCGGCCGAGGGCGTGGCCGTCCTGGATGCCGGTGTTCATGCCCTGCCCGCCGGCCGGGCTGTGCACGTGGGCGGCGTCCCCGGCGAGCAGCAGCCTGCCGGCCCGGTACCGGTCGGCGACGCGGTGGTGGATCCGGAACCGGGACGACCAGACGAGTTCCGCGACGGTGGCCTGGCCGGGGGCGCGCTCGGCCAGCAGCGCCCGTACGTAGGCCAGGTCCGGCGAGGCCGGGGCCTCCTCGGCGGTGGCGACGACCCGGTAGCGGCCTCCCGCGGCCCCTCCGGACCCGGAGGGGCCGGAGGCCGGCAGGGGCGCGACCACGGTGAGACCGGCGGGGCCGAAGGCGAGCGAGACCTCATGGGGGCCCGGGGTCCAGTCCATGACGACGTCGGCGAGGACGAAGGACTCCTCGTACGGCTTGCCGGTGAAGCCGATCCCGGCGGCCGCGCGGACGGTGCTGTGCATGCCGTCGGCCCCGACCGCACGGGCCGCGCGCAGGGTCTCGCCGGAGGCGGTGGTGAGGGTGACCCCGTCCGCGTCCTGGACGACGCCGGTGACCTCGTACGGCCGGTGGACCTCGCCGCCGAGGGCGCGCAGCCGCCGGAGCAGCACGGCCTCGGTCTCGTACTGGGGGACCATCAGCGCGTACGGGTGGGGCGTGCGCAGCCCGCCGAAGTCGACCGCGGCCAGCGGGCGGGCGCCGTCGCGGACCTGGAACCGGGTGACGCGCAGGCCGCGGCCGATCAGGTCGGCGGACAGGGCCCCGGAGGGGTCCATCTCGTCGAGGACCTCCAGGGTGCGGGCGTGCACGACGGCGGCGCGCGAGGTGTTGGCCCCCTCGGCCTGCCGGTCGAGGAGCACGAAGTCGACGCCGGCCTGCGCGAGCGTCGCGGCGAGGGCGAGCCCGGTGGGGCCCGCGCCGACGATCGCGACCTCGGTGCGGCCGGGGAGCGGGAGCGCGGCGGTGCTGGTCATGACGGCCTCCTGCAAAAATGCCAACGGTTGTTGGCCAACGTCTGTGGGCAACAGCATGCGCCTGCGGCCCTGGCGTGTCAACGCATGTTGGCCTACGGTTGTTGGCATGACGGTACGCAGATCGGATCAGACCAGGACGGCCATCCTGCGCGCGGCGCGCGAGCGATTCGCCGCGCAGGGGTACGAGCGCACCACCATCCGCGCCGTCGCGGGGGACGCGGGGATCGATCCCTCCATGGTCATGCGCTACTACGGCAGCAAGGAGGGGCTCTTCGACGCGGCCCTCGCGGTCGACCTGCGCCTGCCGGACCTCGCGGCCGTACCGGCGCGGGAGCTCCCCGCGGCCCTCGTGCGGCACTTCGTCGAGCGGTGGGAGGGCGACCCGGCCGACGACGCGCTGCTCGTGCTGCTCCGCTCGGCGGTGACCAACGAGCGGGCGGCCGCCCGCATGCGGGAGGTGTTCGCGGCCCAGGTCGCCCCCGCGCTGGCGGCGGCCCTCGGCCCGGAGCGGGCCGCCCGCACGGCCGGCCTGGTCTCCGCCCAGCTGCTGGGCCTGGCCCTGAGCCGCTACCTGCTGCGGCTGCCGGCGGTGACCGCCCTGACCCCGGACGACCTGGTCGCCGGCCTCGCCCCGGCCCTCGCGGCCACCCTGACCCACGAGCCGTAGGCGGCCCCGCGGGGACTCCGGCGCCGGCCGGACGTCTCCTACAGCAGGGCGTCGCGGTGGGCGGCGCCGGCTTCCGCCACGAGGGTCGCGAGGTCCTGCGCCCCGCGGGCCGGGGCGAAGCGGATGCCTCCGTCCGGGCCGGCCGCGTACCCGTGGACCGCGGGGCGGGGCAGGCTGTTGTAGCCGTAGTGCGCGGTGAAGAAGTACGCGCCCGTGTCCGGCACCCCGACCAGGTCGCCCGGGGCCAGCAGGGGCAGCTCCCGGGCCGTGGCGAGCAGGTCGCCCGCGAAGCAGGCCGGCCCGGCGACGTCCTGGGCCACCGGATCGCCGGTCTTCGGAGCGCCCTTCGCGTCGTACGCCAGGACGCGGACCGGCCAGGCGGCCGGCGCGTACACGGTCCGGGTGGCCAGCTGGACCCCGGCGTGCGTGACGGCGATCGGGCGGCCCCCGGTGGTCTTGGTGTACTCGACCCGCGCGAGGACCAGCCCGTGCTTGGCCAGCAGGGCCCGGCCGAACTCCGTCACCAGGCCGTACGAGCCGTCGAAGAGTCCGGGCACCGCCGCGCGCAGGGCGGCGGCGTACTCCGCGAAGGCCGGGGCCTCCTCGTCCGAGGAGAAGTCCACCGGCAGCCCGCCGCCGATGTCGAGGGTGTCGACCTGGCGGCGCCCGGCCGCCGCGTTGATCTCCTCGGCCAGCGCGTGCAGCTCCCGCACGCCCCGTGCGAGCAGGGGGAGCGGGACCCCCTGCGAGCCGGAGTGGGTGTGCAGGCGCGTCAGCCACGGCCGGTCCAGGAAGGCCCGCACGAGCCGGGCGCGGGCGCCCGGGTCGCGCAGGGCCACGCCGAACTTCGAGGTGGCGGTGGCGGTGGAGAGGGCGCCGATCGTGCCCGCGCCCGTCTGGGGGTTGATCCGGACGCCGATCGGGGAGGCGGTGGGGGCCGCCGCGACCAGGGCGTCGAGGCGCTCCAGCTCCTGGTGGTTGTCGGCGTTGACGGCGATCCCGAGGGCGAGGGCCTCCCGCAGCTCGGCGGTCGTCTTGGCGGGGGAGTCCAGGACGGTGTGCTCCGGCAGGGTCCCGGCCGCCCGGGCCAGTGCCAGCTCGCCGGCGCTCGCCACCTCGCAGCCGATCCCGCAGTCCGCGAGCAGCCGCAGGACCGGTACGAGCGGGGCCGCCTTGACGGCGAAGGCGTGCAGGACCGGCGTGCCGGGCGGCAGCGCCGCCGCGAACGCCCCGGTCAGGGCGGCCGCCGAGGCCCGGATCCCGGCGGTGTCCAGCAGGCAGACCAGCGGCTCGGAGTCGAGCAGCCCCTGCCGGACGGCGGCCCGCACGGCCAGGTCCCGCCGCCGGACCCGGACCGCCGCGGCCCCGGTCCCCGGCCCGGCCCCCGGCCCAGCCCCAGCCCCGGCCCCCGCCCCCGGCCCCGCCCCCCGATCGGCGCCCTCGGGCCGGCCCGCGCCGGCCTGCGTGCCCGTCTGCGCGTTCCTGTCGGCAGCCATGCCGCCATCCCACCACCACACCGACCCGCCCGCAGCTGTTGACTGAATCTATTCATGGGGACAGGATGTGAATGGATTGACCAACATCGGAGGAGGCACAGCCATGTCAGGACCTCGCCCCGTACGGGCCTCGCGCGGTACCGCACTCAGCACCCTGGGATGGCAGCAGGAGGCCGCGCTGCGGATGCTCCAGAACAACCTCGACCCCGAGGTCGCCGAGCACCCCGACAAGCTCGTCGTCTACGGCGGCACCGGCAAGGCCGCCCGCGACTGGCGCTCGTACGACGCCATGGTGCGCACCCTCCAGACCCTCAAGCAGGACGAGACGATGCTCGTCCAGTCCGGCCGCCCGGTCGGCGTGATGCAGACCCACGAGTGGGCGCCGCGCGTCCTGCTCGCCAACTCCAACCTCGTCGGCGACTGGGCCAACTGGGAGGAGTTCCGCCGCCTGGAGAACCTCGGCCTGACCATGTACGGCCAGATGACGGCCGGCTCGTGGATCTACATCGGCACCCAGGGCATCCTCCAGGGCACCTACGAGACCTTCGCCGCCGTCGCCGCCAAGAAGTTCGGGGGCACCCTCGCCGGCACCATCACCCTCACCGCCGGCCTCGGCGGCATGGGCGGCGCCCAGCCGCTGGCCGTGACGATGAACGACGGCGTCGCGATCTGCATCGACGTCGACCCGCGCGCCATCGACCGCCGCATCGAGCACCGCTACCTGGACGTCAAGGCGGACGACCTGCGCCACGCCCTCCAGCTCGCCGTCGAGGCCCGCGACGCCCGCAAGCCGCTCTCCATCGGCCTCCTCGGCAACGCCGCCGACCTGCTCCCGCAGATGCTGGCCGAAGGCGCGCCGGTCGACATCGTCACCGACCAGACGAGCGCCCACGACCCGCTCGCCTACCTCCCCGTCGGCGTCGACTTCGACGACATGGCCTCCTACGCGGCCAAGGACCCGGCGGGCTTCACCACCCGCGCCCGCGAGTCCATGGCGACGCACGTCGAGGCCATGGTCGGCTTCATGGACGCCGGCGCCGAGGTCTTCGACTACGGCAACTCCATCC
This sequence comes from Streptomyces sp. NPDC048461, assembly GCF_055587105.1. Classification (NCBI taxonomy): domain Bacteria; kingdom Bacillati; phylum Actinomycetota; class Actinomycetes; order Kitasatosporales; family Streptomycetaceae; genus Streptomyces; species Streptomyces sp. NPDC048461. The sequence goes on from NZ_JBVJGW010000011.1 coordinate 219,306, forward strand.
GCGGCGAGGCCCAGCTGGCCGGCTACGACCGCGCCTTCGCCTTCCCCGGCTTCGTCCCCGCCTACATCCGGCCGCTGTTCTGCGAGGGCAAGGGCCCCTTCCGCTGGGCGGCCCTGTCCGGCGAGGCCTCCGACATCCACAAGACCGACAAGGCGATGCTGGAGCTCTTCCCGGAGAACGAGTCCCTGCACCGCTGGATCAAGATGGCCGGCGAGCGCGTCCACTTCCAGGGCCTGCCCGCCCGCATCTGCTGGCTCGGCTACGGCGAGCGCGACAAGGCCGGCGAGCGCTTCAACGACATGGTCGCGAGCGGCGAACTGGCCGCCCCGCTGGTCATCGGCCGGGACCACCTCGACTGCGGCTCGGTGGCCTCCCCGTACCGCGAGACCGAGGCCATGCTCGACGGCTCCGACGCCATCGCCGACTGGCCGCTGCTCAACGCCATGGTCAACGTCGCCTCCGGCGCCTCCTGGGTCTCCATCCACCACGGCGGCGGCGTCGGCATGGGCCGCTCCATCCACGCGGGCCAGGTCACGGTCGCCGACGGCACCCCGCTGGCAGGCGAGAAGATCCGCCGCGTCCTCACCAACGACCCGGGCATGGGCGTCATCCGCCACGTCGACGCCGGCTACGACATCGCCGAGACGGTCGCCGACGAGCGCGACGTCCGCATCCCCATGCGCGAGGGTGACGACGCGTGAGCGAGGCCTCCACCTTCCACGGCATGTGGGCGCAGCTCGCGCCCGTCGGCCGGGACGCCGGCAGCGGCGGCTACCGCCGCTACGCCTGGACCGGCGCCGACGCCGACTGCCGGACCTGGTTCCAGGAGCAGGCCGAGGCGCGCGGTCTGGCGTACGAGACCGACCGCAACGGCAACCAGTGGGCCTGGCTCGGCGACCCCCTCGCCGGGGACGCCGTCGTCACCGGCTCCCACCTGGACTCCGTCCCCGACGGCGGGGCCTTCGACGGCCCCCTCGGGGTGGTGTCCTCCTTCGCGGCCCTGGACGAACTCCGCAGGAGGGGAGCGGAGTTCGCCCGGCCCCTGGCCATCACCAACTTCGGCGACGAGGAAGGGGCCCGCTTCGGGCTGGCCTGCGTCGGCTCCCGGCTCGCGGCCGGGCAGCTGACCAAGGAGAAGGCGTACGAGCTGCGCGACGCCGACGGGATCACCCTGCCCCGGGCCATGGAAGCCGCCGGGTACGACCCCGACACCATCGGGGCCGACCCCGAACGCCTCGCCCGGATCGGCGCGTTCGTCGAACTCCACGTGGAGCAGGGACGGGCCCTGGACCTGTCCGGCGACCGGGTCGGGATCGCCTCCGCGATCTGGCCGCACGGCCGCTGGCGGTTCGACTTCCGCGGCGAGGCCAACCACGCGGGCACCACCCGCCTGGTGGACCGCCGCGACCCGATGCTCACGTACGCGGCGACCGTGCTGGCCGCCCGGACCGAGGCCGCGCTCGCCGGGGCCGTCGCCACCTTCGGGAAGATCGCCGTCGAGCCCAACGGGGTCAACGCCATCCCCTCGCTGGTGCGCGGCTGGCTCGACTCCCGCGCCGCCGACCAGGCGACCCTGGACACCGTCGTCACCGCCATCGAGAAGGCCGCCCGCGAGCGCGCCGACCAGGACGGCATCGACCTCGGCATCGTCCGGGAGTCCTTCACGCCGGTCGTCGAGTTCGAGCACGCCCTGCGCGACGAGATGAACCGGATCCTGGGCGGGTCCGTGCCCGTCCTCGGCACGGGGGCGGGACACGACGCCGGAATCCTCTCCGCGGCCGTCCCGACCGCGATGCTGTTCGTACGGAACCCGACCGGCGTCTCCCACTCCCCGCGGGAGTTCGCCGCCGAGGACGACTGCGTGGCCGGAGTCCTCGCCCTCGCCGACGTACTGGAAGGCCTCGCATGCCGCTCGACCCGCACGCCGTGACGACGTACTGGCTGGAGCACGCCTGGCTCGGCACCCACGTCGAACCGGGCGTCGCCCTCGACGTGACGGCCGACGGCCGCATCGCCGCCCTGCGCACCGGGGCGGCGACGCCCCCGCCCGGCGCGGAGGTGCTGCGCGGCCTCACCCTCCCCGGTCTGGCCAACGCGCACTCCCACGCCTTCCACCGGGCCCTGCGCGGAACGGTCCAGGTCGGCTCGGGCACCTTCTGGACCTGGCGCGACTTCATGTACAAGGCCGCCCAGAAACTCACCCCCGACTCGTACTTCGCGCTCGGGCGCGCGGTGTACGCCGAGATGGCGCTGGCCGGCATCACGAACGTCGGCGAGTTCCACTACGTCCACCACGCCCCCGGCGGCGTCCCCTACGCCGACCCGAACGCCATGGGCGAGGCCCTGATCGAGGCCGCCGCCGCGGCCGGCATCCGGATCACCCTGCTGGACACGGCGTACCTGGCGTCGGGCTTCGGCGACGCCCCGAACCCGCACCAGCTGCGGTTCTCCGACGGCACCGCCGACGCCTGGGCCGAGCGGGCCTCCGCCCTGAAGCCCCGCGGGCACGCCCTGATCGGCGCCGCGATCCACTCGGTGCGCGCCGTGCCCGCCGACCAGCTGGCCACCGTCGCCCGCTGGGCCGAGGAGCGCCGCGCCCCGCTGCACGTCCACCTCTCGGAACAGACCGCCGAGAACGACGCGTGCCGGGCCGCCCACGGGCGTACGCCGACCCGGCTGCTCGCCGACCACGGGGTGCTCGGTCCGCGCACCACCGGCGTCCACAACACGCACCTCACCGACGCCGACATCGCCCTGCTCGGCGGCAGCGCCACCGGCACCTGCATGTGCCCCACCACCGAACGCGACCTCGCCGACGGCATCGGCCCGGCCGTCCGCCTCCAGCACGCGGGCAGCCCGCTGTCCCTGGGCAGCGACAGCCACGCCGTGGTCGACCTGCTCGAAGAGGCCCGCGCCATGGAGCTGAACGAGCGCCTGCGCAGCCGCACCCGCGGCCACTGGACGGCGAACGCGCTGCTCACCGCCGCCACCGAGGACGGACACGCGGCCCTCGGCCGGACCGACGCGGGGCGCCTGGAGGCGGGCGCGCTCGCGGACTTCACCACCGTCGCCCTGGACTCCGTACGGACGGCGGGCACCCTGCCCCGCCTCGGCGCCGAGACGGCGGTCTTCGCCGCCACGGCCGCCGACGTCCGCCACACGGTGGTCGGCGGCCGCCACGTCGTCCGCGACGGCCACCACACCCTGGTCGAGGACGTCCCGTCCGCCCTGGCCGACGCCATCGCGGCGCTGCGGTCCTGACCGGTGCACGGGGTCCGGAGCGGGGCCCCGGGCCACCCCCGAGAGGAATCATGACCACCACCGTCATCACCCACATCGGCAGCCTCGTCACCAACGACCCGTCCGCCGGCGACGGTTCCCCCCTCGGGCTGATCCGGGACGCGGCCGTCGTCATCGAGGACGACACGATCGCCTGGGTCGGTCCCGCGACCGGGGCCCCGGCCGCGGACGAGGCCTTCGACGCGCAGGGCCGCGCCGTCATCCCCGGCTTCGTCGACTCCCACTCCCACCTGGTCTTCGCGGGCGACCGCACCGCCGAGTTCAACGCCCGCATGTCCGGGCGCAGTTACTCGGCCGGCGGCATCCGCACCACCGTCGCCGCGACCCGCGCCGCCACCGACGACGAGCTGGAGGCCAACCTGCTGCGCCACCTCCGCGAGGCCCGGCGCCAGGGCACCACCACCTTCGAGACCAAGTCCGGATACGGCCTCACCGTCGCCGACGAGGCCCGCGCCCTGCGGATCGCCGCCGCGCACACCGAGGAGGTCACCTACCTCGGCGCGCACATCGTCTCCCCCGACTACGCCGACGACCCGGCCGGCTACGTCGACCTCGTCACCGGCGACATGCTGGCCGCCTGCGCCCCGTACGCCCGCTGGGTGGACGTCTTCTGCGAGAAGGGGGCCTTCGACGGCGACCAGGCCCGCGCGATCCTCACCGCCGGCGCCGGCGCCGGGCTGATCCCGCGCATCCACGCCAACCAGCTCGGCCACGGCCCCGGCGTCCAGCTCGCCGTGGAGCTCGAAGCGGCCTCCGCCGACCACTGCACCCACCTCACCGACGCCGACGTCGACGCCCTCGGCCAGGCCGCGGCCACGACGGTGGCCACCCTGCTGCCCGGAGCCGAGTTCTCCACCCGCGCCCAGTGGCCCGACGCGCGCCGGCTGATCGGGGCGGGCGCGACCGTGGCCCTGTCCACGGACTGCAACCCCGGTTCCTCCTACACGAGTTCCATGCCGTTCTGCATCGCGCTCGCCGTCCGGGACATGGGGATGACCCCCGACGAAGCCCTCTGGTCCGCCACGGCCGGCGGCGCCCGCGCCCTGCGCCGCACCGACATCGGCACGCTCGCCCCCGGCGCCCGCGCCGACCTGGCGGTGCTGGACGCGCCCAGCCACGTGCACCTGGCGTACCGCCCGGGCGTCCCGCTCGTCTCGGCCGTCTGGCAGCGCGGGGTCCGCGCGTCCTGACCCGCCCGGGGGCGGCCGGCCGGCTCGGGGAAGACGGGCCGGGCCGGCCGGCCGCCCCCAGCCCGCCGCCCGAACCGGTCGGGCGCCCCCGCCGGACCGGCCGAAACAGCGCGGCCGAAAGCCCGTTGATCCGGGCCGTCCCGTGTCTTCCCTCCTCAAGGCCCCCGGCGTACCTTGAGCCACCAATCTGATGTGTCGTCAGTAACTTGTGGCCCGAGGGGAAGACGAAGGTGTCCAACCGGAAACGCTCCACCGCGCTCGCGCTGGCCTCCGCGCTGGCCGGATCGGCGGTACTGCTGGCCGCCCCCGCAGCCCGCGCGGCCGTCGTCGACGTGGCCTACGACTGCAAGACCCCCATCGGGGACAAGTCGGCCGTGTCGCCCATCGACATCAAGGCGGTCAAGGAGGGCGACGCCTACAGGCTGACGATGTCCTTCCAGAAGGGGGTCTCGTCCAGCCCCATCGAACTCGGCAAGGGCGCGATGACGCCCAGCGCCGTCATCCTCGTCGACGGCGCCGAGAAGGTGTCCGTGCCGGTATCCGGCCCTCCCAACGCCGAGGCGGCGCCCGCCGACACCCCCATCAAGATCAGCGACCTGTCGGGCACCTACACGCCCAAGAAGAGCGGCAAGGTCACCTTCACCGCCGGCGTGCTCACCATCAAGGCGATGGGCACCACCACCACCTGCACCCCCGGCAACAGCCCCGGACCCTCCCTGGAACTGGAGGTCACCGCCCCCGCGGGCAGCGCCCCCCAGTCCGGCGGCGGCGCCGGAGGCGGCGAGGAGACCCTGCCGCAGACCGGGCCCACCGACTCCGCCCTCGCCCTCGGCACCCTCGGCGGCACCGTGCTGCTCTCCGGCGCCGCCGGCGTGCTCTGGCTGACCCGGCGCGGCCAGCGGGCCCGGTCCTGAACGGAGCACCCCGGCCATGTCCGTGCTCCACACCCCCGGGAGGACCGCCCGCCTCGGCGCGGCCCTCCTCACCGCCGCCGCCCTGTACGCGGGCTCCGCGCACCCGGCCGTCGCCGACGAGCCCGGCTGGACCGCCGAGCCCGCCGCCGGGAGCGCCGCCCGCCCCGGCGGCGCGCGCCCGTACTACTACCTGGCCGGCACCCCCGGCACGGTGCTGGAGGACCGCCTCGCCCTCGCCAACACCACCGACCGGGAGCTCACCGTCACCCTGCGCGGGGCCGACGCCTACAACACCGCCGACGGCGCCTTCGCCGTGCGCCCCGCCCGGGAGTCGGCCGGGGCCGGGTCGTGGATCAGCTTCGGCGCCGGCTCCGCGGTGAAGATCCCGCCCCGCACCCGCGCGGTGGTTCCCTTCACCGTCACCGTGCCGCCCGCCTCCCCGCCCGGGGACCACCCCGCCGCCGTGGTCGCCGCCGAGGGGGGCCGCGAAGCGGGCGTACGGGTCCACCTGCGGGTCAGCGGTCCGACGCTGGCCGCCCTCACCGTCGAGGACGTCTCCGTGCGCGGCCGGGGCGCCGCCGCGGAGGTCGCGTACGCCCTGGTCAACCGGGGGAACGTGGCCCTCGCCCCCGAGGTGTCCCTGCGCGCCGAGGGCCGCTTCGGCGAGGTCCCCGGCCGCACCGCCCGCGCGCTGCCGCTGGAACTGCTCCCGGGGCAGCGGGTCGAGCTGACCGAACCCTGGCCCGGCGCCCCCGCCCTCGACCACGTCCGCCTCACCCTGACCGCCACCGCGCCCGGCGGCGCCCGCGCCACGGCGGAGGCCTCCGCGTGGTTCGTGCCGTGGCGGGTGGCCGGCTGGACGGGCGCCGGGCTGCTCCTCCTCGGCGGGACCGCGATGGCCGCGCTGTTCCTCGTACGCGGCCGGCGGGGGCGGGGCGCGGACGGCGGGACCGACGGCGGCGGGACGGCGGACGCCGGGACGACCGGCGGGCCCGGCCAGGCCCGCGCACCGGAACACGAACTGACGGGAGCCTCCACGTGAGCGCCAGCGCCATGGCCGCCCGCACGCCCGGCGCCGCAGCCCGGCTCGCGGCCCTCCTCGCCGCGGGGCTGGCGGCCTGCGCCCTCGCGCTGCTGCCCGCGGCCCCGGCCGCCGCCGACGAGGGCAAGCCCGCCGTGGCGCTCTCGCTCCAGGAGGCCGCGAAGGGTACCGAGATCACCGTCACCGGGACCGGCTGGCGGCCCAAGACGCTCGTGATGCTGCTGGTCTGCGGCGAGAACATGATCGGCGGCACCAACAGCTGCGCCAACGCCGACGGGGTCGCCGTCGCGGTCGCCGACGACGGCCGCTTCGCCGCGCAGCTGCCGGTCGTCGCCCCGCCCAAGCCCTGCCCGTGCGTCGTGAACGTCACCTCCGTCAACGGCGACCAGTCCACCGTCGCCGCCCCGCTGAAGATCACCGACCATCCGGTGGCCGAGCTGCCCGCCGCCTCCGGCACGGCCCGCCTCGCGATGCTCACCGGGGTGGAACTGGAGGGCGACGACGGGGTGCTGACCTGGTTCGGCTCCCCGCCCTCGCGGACGTTCAAGGTCACCGTCGGCAACCTCGGCTCCGCCCCGGTCAAGGACCCGGTCTTCCAGCTCGGCATCGCCCACGGGGTGTTCGCGCCCCTGTGGGAGGAGGCCCGCTGGAAGGGCACCATCCCGCCGGGCGGGAAGGCGGAGATCGCCCTGGACGTCGCCCTGACGGCCGGCGCGTACGGGGACTACACGATCTCCCTCAAGTACGGGGAGACGGTCGTCGCCGCCCAGCCCTGGGGCGTGGACCGCCCGTACGGGGTCCTGCTCTTCTGGGGCCTGCTCCTGCTGGTGGTCCCGGCCGCGGTCTTCCGCGTGGGCATGGCCGTCGTCGACCGGGTCCGGCCGCGCACGGCCCCCGCCGGCGGACGCCACCGCGGCGCCGACCCGGCCGCGGCCGTCACCGCCCGGCTGCCCCGCATCCCGTCCGTACGCCGTCCCGCGCGGGCGGACCGCGGCGGGCAGCCGGAGCCGTCGCAAGCCCCGCCCCCACAGACCACCACGGCGGTCCTGCCGTGGTTCACCCCGGACAGCGCGCCGGAGACAGCACCACAGACGTCCGCACCGTCTGAGAACCGTTCGACGACGAAGGGACATTCGTGAAGACCCAACGGAGGGTAAGCGCGGCCGCGGTCGCGCTGCTGCTCGGCGGCGCGGGCATCGCCCTGGCGGCTTCTCCCGCCCTGGCGGCCGAGACCACGTACAAGGTCAAGTGCATCCCGCCGGCCGGTGGTGGCAGCCCCGTCGAGGGCGACACCACGGCCAAGATCACGGCTCCGGCCACCGCCAAGGTCGGTGACGAGGTCGACGTGGTCTGGGAGACGGTCAAGCCCGCCTCGAACAACACCGACCTGATGGTGATCCCCAAGGACTCCGTCCTGCCCACCGGGTGGATCGCGCTCGGCGGCGGGATGGGCGAGCTCAAGGTCGTCGGGGAGAAGAAGAACCCGGAGATCGCCAAGAAGGCCCCCATGGTGATGTCGGCCATGAAGGGCAAGCTGAAGCTCACCAAGGCCGGGAAGATCACCCTGAGCCCCGGCAAGTACGACGTCGCCGTCACCTTCTCCATCGGCACGTTCACCACCAAGTGCGCGCCGACGGGCGAGGCCGGCGTGGGCGCGACCATCGACGTGTCCGCCGGCTCCACCGGCGGGACGACGAACGGGGGCGCGACCAACGGGGGCGCCACCAACGGGGGCGCCACCAACGGCGGTGCCACCAACGGAGGCGCCGCGAACGGTGGCACCACCGCCGGGGGCGGCGGCCAGACCGACTTCCCGGGCAAGGCCGTCGACGTGAAGTTCGACTGCGGCGAGACGGTCCCCGGCGGCATCACCACTCCGGTCACCGTCAACGCGAAGAAGAACGGCGGCAGCTACGACCTGACGGTCAAGACGGCCAAGGACGCCATGAAGGCCCCGGTGCCCCTGCCCAAGGGCGCGCTCAAGCCCTCGATGGAGGTCAAGCTCGGCGGCGCCGACAGCGGTGCGGTCAAGGTCACCGGCCCGGCCAACGCCGAGCCGATCGGCCAGGGCGCGGGCGTCAGCCTCAGCGACATGACGGGCACCTACAAGCCCGGCAAGACGGGCAAGGTCACCCTCAGCCCGTCCGACATGACGATCGAGGTCACGATGGTCGCGGGGTCCACCCCGCTCAGCGTCCCCTGCAAGGCGGCCACCAGCGCCGTCTCGCTGGAACTGGACACCACCGCCCAGCAGGGCGGCTCCGGCGGCCCGTCGTCCTCCGGCGGCTCCGGCAGCGCCGCCTCGGGCGGTCTCGCCGAGACCGGCGCGCAGGACGAGGGCGGCATCAAGGCCCTGGCCCTGGTCGCCGGCACGGTGGTCCTGCTCGGCGCGGCGGTCTTCACCTTCACCCCGTGGCGCCGCCTGCGCGGCACCCGGTAGGAGCGGGTCCGGACAACGGGACGGCCCGGCACACCTCGCGGTGTGCCGGGCCGTCCTGCGCGTACGGGGGTGCGTCAGTGCACGGTGCCCATCAGGGCCTGGACCTTCTTGCGGTACATGTAGACCGCGAGTCCGGCCGCGACGGCGAGCGCCGCCTGCATGCCGATGATCCCGGTCCCGTTCAGGTCCACGCCGGCGAGCGACAGCAGACCCGTGGTGCAGTCACCGGCGGTGACGGCCAGGAACCAGACGCCCATCATCTGGGAGGCGTACTTCTGCGGCGCCATCTTCGTGGTGACCGACAGGCCGACCGGGGAGAGGCACAGCTCGGCGATCGTCTGGATCATGTAGATCGAGACCAGCCACATCGGCGACACCATGGTGCCGTCGGAGGCCATGCTCATCGGGACGATGAAGACGAAGAAGGACGCGCCGACCAGGACCAGGCCCATCGCGAACTTCACGATGGTGTTCGGCTCCTGGTTCTTGCGGGCCAGCCACAGCCACATCCACGCGAAGACCGGGGCCAGCGCCATGACGTAGAGCGGGTTCAGCGCCTGGTACCAGGTCGTCGAGGGGTCCCAGCCGAAGATCGTGCCGGTCTTGGAGTCCGCGAACAGCGACAGCGTCGAGCCGCCCTGGTCGTAGATCATCCAGAACACGGCGGCGGCGATGAAGAACCAGATGTACGCCGACATCTTCGACTGCTCGGGGCCCGACAGGTCCTTGTCGCGCTTGATGCGCGCCAGGACGACGACCGGGATGATCAGACCGGCGATGGTGATCGGGTACAGCGCCCAGTTGATCGTGAACAGCCCCAGCGCGACCACGGTGCCGTAGAACGCGGCGACGATCGCGAGGGCGGCGACGGCCTTGACGACGATGCCGTTGCGCTCGGTCGACGACAGCGGGTTCGGGACGATGCTGCTCTGCGGGCTCAGCGTGCGGCCGAAGACCAGGAACACCACGAGGCCCAGACCCATGCCGATCGCGGCGAGCAGGAAGCCGAGGTGCCAGTTGACGACCTCGCCGACGGTGCCGATCAGGAACGGCGCGCCGAAGGCACCCAGGTTGATGCCGATGTAGAACAGCGTGAAGCCGCCGTCACGACGGGGGTCGTCCGCACCCTTGTAGAGGTGGCCGACCATCGTGGAGATGTTGGCTTTCAGCAGACCGGAGCCGACGGCCACCAGCAGCAGACCGACGAAGAAGGCGATCTGGCCGGGCAGGGCCAGCGCCACGTGACCGGCCATGATCACGACACCGGCGATGGTGACGGTCTTGCGGGCGCCCCAGACGCGGTCGCCGAACCAGCCGCCCGGCATGGCCATGAGGTACACCATGGCCACGTAGACGGAGTAGATCGCCGTGGCGGCGCCCATTTTGAAGCCCAGGCCTCCGCCCTGGCTCCCGGTCGCGGCGTCCGTGCCGCCGGAGACCAGGTACAGGACGAGAAGCGCACGCATGCCGTAGTAGGAGAACCGCTCCCACATCTCGGTCATGAACAGCGTGGCCAGGCCGATCGGGTGGCCGAAGAGGGTCTTCTCGTGAGCGGGGCTCGGAGAAGCCGTCGTCAGGCTGGAAGCCATGGTCGATCCTTGCTTGCTCGGGACGCACCGCTTTGTGAGCGGGGTCGCGCCCGGTGAGGGGTGGCCGGCACCGGCCGAAGCTGTTCCGGCCCCACGCCCGGGGGCCTCGCCCCCGCACGCGGGGGAGGCGGAACAGTCACGTCCGGGATCCACGCCCCGTCGCGCACCATCGCGCGCAGGGCCCGGCCCACAGGTCGTTCACTGCCGTCGGTCCGGACAGGGCGGTCCGCCGCGTCGGTGCGTGGGGACAGCCAATCCGGCCCGTACAGAATCGAAGACCTCCGGCGCGCTTTTCGGCACAAAGGTCCCCTGAGTAGTGCATCAGGCGTCTCGCCACCATACGACACGACACTGCGGCATATGGAAGGACTTGAGACATGGATCACAGGATTCCAGGGAACCGTTCGGCCCCATTCGAAGGTCCCAAGTCCTTCGTATGCCCAGTTCCCCAGGGCTATGCAGGCAGGCCCCGGGTTGGACTTTCCGCGGACTACCATCACCCACATGACGCGTGTACTGCTCGCCGAGGACGACGCATCCATCTCGGAGCCCCTGGCTCGCGCCCTGCGCCGGGAGGGGTACGAGGTCGAGGTCCGTCAGGACGGCCCCACCGCCCTGGACGCGGGACTGCAGGGCGGCGTCGACCTCGTCGTCCTCGACCTCGGCCTGCCGGGCATGGACGGCCTCGAAGTCGCCCGCCGGCTGCGCGCCGAGGGCCACGGATTCCCGATCCTCGTGCTCACCGCCCGCGCGGACGAGGTCGACACGGTCGTCGGCCTGGACGCGGGCGCCGACGACTACGTGACCAAGCCCTTCCGCCTCGCGGAGCTGCTCGCCCGGGTCCGGGCCCTGCTCCGGCGCGGCGCCACCGAGGCGAGCCAGCCCCCCGCCACCCACGGCGTCCGCATCGACGTCGAGTCGCACCGCGCCTGGATGGGGGAGGAGGAGCTCCAGCTCACGGCCAAGGAGTTCGACCTGCTGCGCGTCCTGGTCCGGGACGCGGGCCGGGTCGTCACCCGCGACCAGCTGATGCGCGAGGTGTGGGACACCACCTGGTGGTCCTCCACCAAGACCCTCGACATGCACATCTCCTGGCTGCGCAAGAAGCTCGGCGACGACGCCGCCAACCCCCGCTACATCGCCACCGTCCGCGGCGTCGGCTTCCGCTTCGAGAAGAGCTGACCCCCGCGCCGTACGGGCCGGCCCCCGCCGCTGAAGGGCCGGCCCCCGATCCTGGGGCATGCTCTAGGTCATGCGCCGCCGCCTGATCAACTCCACGCTCGCCGTGGTGCTCGTCGTCATCGCCGTCTTCGGGGTCTCCCTGGTCATCGTGGAGACCCGCACCATCAGCAGCAGCGCCCAGGACCGGATCGAGTCCGAGGCGCTCCGGCTGGTGGGCGTCGTCGAGTCCGACGTCCTGGAGAAGAAGCCGGTGGACACCGCCGCGCTCGCCGAACTGCTCGAAAGCGGCAAGTACGCGCGCATCACCATCCCCGGACAGCCGCCCGTCGAGGTGGGCGACCGCATCGACGAAGGCGTCATCCGCGGCACCGCGCGCGGAGAGCAGGGCGAGGTCGTGGTCGTCGAGGAGGCCCGCTCCACGGTCACCCGGGAGGTGGTGCGGACCCTCGCCGTCGTCGGCGCGGTCGCCCTGCTGGCCGTCGTGGCCGCCGTGCTCCTCGCCGTACGGCAGGCCAACCGGCTGGCCTCCCCCCTCACCGACCTCGCCGAGACGGCGGAGCGGCTCGGATCCGGCGACCCGCGCCCCCGCCACAAGCGGTACGGGGTGCCCGAGCTGGACCGCGTCGCCGACGTGCTGGACTCCAGCGCCGAGCGGATCGGCCGCATGCTGACCGCCGAGCGGCGCCTGGCCGCGGACGCCTCCCACCAGCTGCGCACCCCGCTCACCGCCCTCTCGATGCGGCTGGAGGAGATCACGGTCACCGACGACCTGGAGACCGTGCGGGAGGAGGCGACGATCGCCCTGACCCAGGTCGAGCGGCTCACCGACGTGGTGCAGCGGCTCCTCACGAACTCGCGGGACCCGCGGACCGGCTCGGCGGTCCCCTTCGACCTCGACGAGGTCGTCAAGCAGCAGGAGGAGGAGTGGCGCCCCGCCTACCGCAGCGCCGGCCGGGCCATCGTCCGGTCCGGGAAGCGGGGCGTACGGGCCGTGGGCACCCCCGGCGCCGTCTCGCAGGTGCTGGCCACCCTGGTGGAGAACGCGCTGATGCACGGCGGCGGCACCGTCGCCCTGCGCACCCGGGTGATCGGCAACCAGGCGGTGCTGGAGGTCACGGACGAGGGCCCGGGCGTGCCCCCCGACCTCGGAAACCGGATCTTCGAGCGGGCCATCAGCGGCCGCAACTCCACCGGAATCGGCCTGGCCGTCGCCCGGGACCTCGCGGAGGCGGACGGCGGCCGCCTGGAACTGCTCCAGGCGCAGCCGGCGGTGTTCGCGCTGTTCCTCAGCCGGACCGCGCCGGAGCCCGCCGACCCGGAGACCACGGTCCGCTAGCTATGAGCTCGCGGGGGCCGGCTCGGGCGCCGGCTCGGGGGAGACCCCGGTCCGCGGCCGGGACGCGGACGCCGCGGGCGCCTGCCCGGCCCCCGCGGCGCCGGGCACGGGCTCCGGTACCGGCTCCGACGCGGGCTCCGGCAGGGCCCGGAAGACCCACGTCCGGTACGACCAGAAGCGGAACACGGTGGCCGTCCCGATCCCGACGAACTTGAACACGTTGGTCGCCACCGGGCCGTCCCAGCCGAACCCGTACGTGGCGGTGTACAGCACGCCGTTCTCGATCACCAGGCCGACCGCGCTGAAGGCCGCGAACAGCGCCAGCTCACGCGTCCGGCCGCTCTGCGCGCGGTCCCGGTAGGCGAAGTACCTGAAGCCGAGGTAGTTCGTGGCGATGGCCACGACGGTGGCTATCACGCTCGCGCGCACCACCTGGAGGTCGGTCGTGTGCCGGATCAGGTTGAAGACGCCCAGGTTGACCAGCACACCCAGACCGCCGACCGCCCCGAACTTCGCGACCTCCCGTACGAGGCCGCGTACGCGTTCGAGGACAGATCGGTTCCCCGGCGTGCTCATCTGTTGGTTCAGTCCCTGTCGGTCACCGCCCCGCGCGGGGCGTCCGGTTCTCTGCTGCCGGCTGGTCCGCCGACCCGGCCATGTTAAGTGTCGCCCCCGCGGTCCGTCTGTGCCTTCGCGCACCGTGCGACGCACGGCACACCGCCCGGGTCCGCGCCGGGCGCGCACCCATGCGCGTCCCCGTGGCCGAATACCGCCGGATACCCTGGAGGCGTGACGTTCCCGGTAGTCGGCATGGTCGGCGGCGGACAGCTCGCCCGCATGACCCACGAGGCGGGCATCCCCCTCGGCATCAAATTCAAGATCCTCAGTGACACCCCACAGGACTCGGCGGCCCAGGTCGTGAGCGACGTCGTCATCGGCGACTATCGCGATCTGGAGACGCTGCGCGCCTTCGCGCGCGGCTGCGACGTGATCACCTTCGATCACGAGCACGTGCCCACCGAGCACCTGCGGGCCCTGGAAGCGGACGGCATCCCCGTCCGCCCGGGGCCCGACGCGTTGGTGCACGCCCAGGACAAGGGGGTGATGCGCGCCAGACTCGACGAGATCGGCGCGCCCAGCCCCCGCCACCGGATCGTGAGCGATCCGGCGGACGCGGCGGCCTTCGCGGACGAGGTGGGCGGCTTCCCCGTCATCCTCAAGACGGTGCGCGGCGGGTACGACGGCAAGGGCGTGTGGTTCGTCCGCACGCCCGAGGACGCGGAGGCCCCGTTCAAGGCGGGCGTCCCGGTCCTCGCGGAGGAGAAGGTGGGTTACGTCCGCGAGCTCGCGGCCAACATCGTCCGCTCCCCGCACGGCCAGGCGGTGGCCTACCCCGTCGTGGAGTCCGTCCAGGTGGACGGGGTCTGCGACACGGTGATCGCCCCCGCCCCGAACCTCTCCGAAGAGCTCGCGGGCGAGGCCCAGACCCTCGCCCTGCGCATCGCCAAGGAGCTCGGCGTGACCGGCCACCTGGCCGTCGAGCTGTTCGAGACCACCGACGGCCGCATCCTCGTCAACGAACTGGCCATGCGCCCGCACAACAGCGGCCACTGGACCCAGGACGGCGCCGTCACCTCCCAGTTCGCCAACCACGTGCGCGCGGTCCTGGACCTTCCGCTGGGCGACCCGCGCCCCCGCGCCCGCTGGACGGTCATGGCGAACGTGCTCGGCGGGGACTTCCCCGACATGTACGCCGCGTACCTGCACTGCATGGCCCACGACCCGCAGCTGAAGATCCACATGTACGGCAAGGACGTGAAGCCCGGACGCAAGGTCGGCCACGTCAACACCTACGGCGACGACCTGGACGACGTGCTGGAGCGCGCCCGCCACGCTGCCGACTACCTCAGAGGAACGGTCACCGAATGAGCACCTCCGCCGCCGGGCCCGTCATCGGCATCGTCATGGGCTCCGACTCCGACTGGCCGGTCATGGAGGCCGCCGCCCAGGCCCTGGACGAGTTCGAGATCCCCTACGAGGTCGACGTCGTCTCCGCGCACCGGATGCCGCGCGAGATGGTCGCGTACGGGGAGCAGGCCGCCGGACGCGGCCTGAAGGCGATCATCGCCGGCGCGGGCGGGGCCGCCCACCTGCCCGGCATGCTCGCCTCCGTCACCCCGCTGCCGGTCATCGGCGTACCGGTACCGCTGAAGTACCTCGACGGCATGGACTCGCTGCTGTCGATCGTCCAGATGCCCGCCGGGGTCCCCGTCGCCACCGTCTCGGTCGCCGGCGCGCGCAACGCCGGGCTGCTCGCCGTCCGGATGCTCGCCGCCCACGACCCGGAGCTGCTGGGCCGCATGCGGGAGTTCCAGCAGGAGCTGAACGACCAGGCCACCGACAAGGGCAAGCGGCTGCGGGCGAAGGTCGCGGGAGCGGACGCCTTCGGATTCGGCAAGTGAGCGCCGCGCAGCGCCTGGGCGAGGCGCGCGAGCTGCTGGCCGAGCACCCCGTCGTCGACGGCCACAACGACCTGCCCTGGGCGCTGCGCGAGCAGGTGCGCTACGACCTGGCGCGCCGGGACATCGCGGACGACCAGTCCGCCCACCTGCACACCGACATCCCCCGGCTGCGCGCCGGCGGGGTCGGCGCGCAGTTCTGGTCGGTGTACGTGCGCTCCGACTTCGCGGGCGACGAGGCGGTCAGCGCCACCCTGGAGCAGATCGACGCCGTCGCCCAGCTGATCGACCGCTACCCCGGCGACCTGGTGCGGGCGCTGACGGCGGACGACATGGAGGCGGCCCGCGCCGACGGCCGGATCGCCTCGCTGATGGGAGCCGAGGGCGGCCACTCCATCAACAACTCGCTCGCCACCCTGCGGGCCCTGCACCGCCTGGGCGTGCGGTACATGACGCTCACGCACAACGACACCATCGACTGGGCCGACTCGGCGACCGACGAGCCCCGGCACGGCGGCCTCACCGACTTCGGCCGCGAGGTCGTGCGCGAGATGAACCGCGTCGGCATGCTGGTCGACCTCTCCCACGTGGCCGCGACGACGATGCGCGACGCGCTCGCCGTCTCGGCCGCCCCGGTGGTCTTCTCGCACTCCTCCGCGCGGGCCGTCTGCGACCACCCGCGCAACATCCCCGACGACGTGCTGGCCCTGCTGCCCGCCAACGGCGGCGTCGCCATGGCCACCTTCGTACCGAAGTTCATCCTCCCGGCCGCCGTCGAGTGGACCCTGGCCGCGGACGCGAACCTGCGGTCGCACGGCTTCCACCACCTCGACACCACGCCCGGGGCGATGGCCCTGCACCGGGCCTTCGAGGCGCGGAGCCCGCGCCCGGTGGCCACGGCCGCCACGGTCGCGGACCACCTGGACCACATGCGCGCGGTGGCCGGGATCGACCACATCGGCATCGGCGGGGACTACGACGGCACGGCCTTCACCCCGTCCGGCCTGGACGACGTGGCGGGCTACCCGAACCTGGTCGCGGAACTGCTGGACCGCGGCTGGTCGAAGGCCGACCTGGCGAAGCTGACCTGGTCCAACGCGGTACGGGCGCTGCGCGACGCGGAATCGGTGGCGCGCGACCTCGCGCGGACCCGGGGCCCGTCGAACGCGGTCATCCCGCCGGCGGCGACGGGCCCGGCGAGCGCGTGACGCCCGCGTCCGGCGGGTGCGGTGACCTGGTGTGACCTGCTGATTACACCCGAACGCCACATCCGCCGGGCGACCCGGGCGTCCCACATGTCACGGTGGCACCACCTCTCCCCGCTGCCGCCGAGACCGGAGCGAACGCCATGGCCGACCTGCAGGATGAACCCCACTCCGTGGGCATCGGAGCGGAGCACCTTCCGGCTCCGCCCCTTCCCGCGGTTCCCACGGCGGTGCCCGGAGCCCTCGACCGGGCCGCCGCGCTGCTGGCCGTGCACCCCGTCGCGGACGGGTGCAACACCCTCGTACGGACGCTGCGCCGGAGCCCGTACCACGACATCGGCACCCCCGACGCCGGTGTGGACACCGACATCCCGCGGCTGCGCGCCGGGGGAGTGGGGGCCCAGTTCTGGTCCCTGCTCGAACCCCCGGGCGGCCCGGACGACCCGGACGTTCCGGGCGGGGCGGCGGACACCGACCGGGTCGTCTCCGACACCCTGGAGCAGATCGACGTCGCGCTGACCCTGGTGCGCGGCTACCCCGACAGCCTCCTCCTCGGCCTGACCGCCGGCGACATGGCCGATGCCCGCAACCGCGGCCGGATCGCCTCGTTCCTCGGCCCCGTTCCCGGCCGCACGCTCACCGACTCGCTCGGCGCGCTGCGCGCGTTCCACGCGCTGGGCGTACGCCTCCTCGCGCCCGCCGGGGCGCCCTGGGCGCAGGACGGCCTGACGGCCTTCGGCCACGAGGTGGTCCGGGAGGCCAACCGGCTGGCCGTGCTCCTGGACCTCACCGACTGCCCGCCGGCGACCGCCTGCCAGGTGGCCGGGGCCTCCAAGGCGCCGGTGATCATCTCGAACACGGCGGCGGCCGCGCTGAACCCGCACCCGGGCAACGTCACCGACGAGGTCCTGCTCGCACTGCGGGGGGCGAACGGGCTCGCGATGGTCACCTTCGACCCCGCGCGCACCGGGGACTCCCTGCACGCGGTGGCGGACCACGTGGACCACGTACGGGCCGTCGCGGGCCCGCACGCCGTCGGCCTCGGCGCCTCCTTCGGCAGCGAACCGGGCCGCCCCCGCCCGGCGGGCCTCACGGACCCCTCGGGCTACCCGAGGCTGATCGCCGAACTGCTGGAGCGGGGCTGGCCGGAGACCGACCTCGCCCTGCTGACCTGGGGCAACGCCCAGCGGGTGGTGCGCGACGCGGAGTTCACGGCCCGCGCCGCCCAGCACCACCGCACGTCGCCCTAGGACGCACGTCGCCCCAGGACGATCGGGGTCGGTCCTAACCGGCGCAGAGACAGACCGGGTGCCCGGCCGGGTCGGCGTAGACCCGCCAGCCCCGGTCGCGGTCGCAGGTGTCCAGGGGCACGGCCCCCAGGGCGAGGATCCGCTCCTCCGCCGCGTCGAGGTCCTCCACGGTCAGGTCCAGGTGGAACTGCTGCGAGTCCTCCGGCGCCGGCCACTTCGGCGGGACGTGGCCGGGGGCCAGCTGGAAGGCCAGCGGGGTGCCCCCGTGCCCTTCCAGGTCCACCCAGGTGTCGTCCCCGGAGCTGGGCGTGCCGCCCAGCAGCCCGGCGTAGAAGGCGGCGAGGGCGGGCGGGTCGGGACAGTCGAGGACGACGGTGCCGAGCGTGGCGACGGCCATGGTTGTCTCCTAGCGGTTACCGATAGATGGCTCCAACTGGTAACCGCCAGCCTACGCGTTACCGCTTGCCGAAGCCAAGAGGTAACGTCGTGTCCATGACTGGACGCGCACCGGCACCCGGCGGGCTCGCGCTGGTGGAACGACTCGTCAACACGCTGAGCGTGGACACGGGCGACGACCGCCTCGCGGCCGAGTTCGGCCTGTCCGGCGCCGCCCTGGCGGATGCGACGGAACTCCGCGAAGCCCTGCGCGACGCCCTCCTGGCGCACGCGGGCCACGCCTTCCCGGCCGGCGCGGCCGAGCGCCTGAACCGGCTGCTCGCCGCGGCCCCGCTGACCGTCCGCGTCGACGCGGACGGCGCCGCCGTCCTGGCCGCCGCGGGGGAGCCGTCCCTCGCCTCCGGCGTCGCCGAGGCCGTCGCCGGAGCGGCCGCGGACGGCACCTGGCCCCGGCTGAAGGCCTGCGCCGCGGACGACTGCCGGTGGGCGTACTACGACCGCAGCCCGGCGGGCCGCGGCCGCTGGTGCAGCATGTCGGCCTGCGGCGCCCGCGCCAAGATGCGCACCTACCGCGCCCGCGACTGACCGGCCGGGACAGGGGCTGACCGTCAGGGGCCCCGGAGGCGCCCGGCCGGGCTCCGAGGGCGACCGGCCGGGTCCTCCCCGCGGAACCTACGCCCGGGGGCGGCCCATCGCGCGGTACGTCCAGCCGGCCGCGCGCCAGCGCTCGGGGTCCAGGGCGTTGCGGCCGTCCAGGACGAGCGGGTCGGTGACGACCGCGGCCAGCTCGGCCGGGTCGAGGTCGCGGAACTCGCGCCACTCGGTCAGGTGCAGGACCACCTCCGCACCGCGGGCCGCCGCGAGCGCGGAGTCGGCGTACCCGAGGGTGGGGAAGACCCGCCGCGCGTTGTCCATGCCCTTGGGGTCGTAGACGGTGACCTGGCCGCCCTGGAGGTGGATCTGCCCCGCCACGTTCAGGGCGGGGGAGTCGCGGACGTCGTCCGAGTCGGGCTTGAACGTGGCGCCGAGCACGGCGACCCGCTTGCCGAGGAACGAGCCGCCGACCGCCTCGCGCGCCAGCTCCACCATGTGACCGCGGCGCCGCATGTTGATGGAGTCGACCTCGCGCAGGAAGGTCAGCGCCTGGTCGGCGCCCAGCTCGCCGGCCCGTGCCATGAAGGCGCGGATGTCCTTCGGCAGGCAGCCGCCGCCGAAGCCGATGCCGGCCCGCAGGAACTTCTTGCCGATCCGCTCGTCGTAGCCGATGGCCTCCGCCAGCTTCACCACGTCGCCGCCGGCCGCCTCGCAGACCTCCGCCATCGCGTTGATGAAGGAGATCTTGGTCGCGAGGAAGGAGTTGGCGGCCGTCTTGACCAGTTCGGCGGTCGGGAAGTCGGTGATGACCAGCGGGGTCCCCTCCGACATCGGCGTCTCGTACACCTCCCGCAGCACCTTCTCGCCGCGCTCGCCCTGGACGCCGATCACGATCCGGTCCGGGTGCAGGGTGTCCTGCACGGCGAAGCCCTCGCGCAGGAACTCCGGGTTCCAGGCCAGCTCCACGTCCGCGCCCGCCGGAGCCAGCTCGGCGAGCCTGGCCGCGAGGCGCTCCGCCGAGCCCACCGGCACCGTGGACTTGCCGACCACCAGCACCGGGCGCGTCAGGTGCGGGGCGAGCGAGGCCATGGCCGCGTCCACGTAGGACATGTCGCAGGCGTACTCGCCGTGCTTCTGCGGAGTGTTCACGCACACGAAGTGGACGTCGCCGAACGCGCCGACCTCCTCCCAGGAGGTGGTGAACCGCAGCCGCCCCGTGGAGCCCGGCAGTCCGGCGACGTGCGCCGCGAGGAGGTCCTCCAGACCGGGCTCGTACATCGGCACCCGGCCCGCCGCCAGCATCGCGATCTTCTCCGGGACCACGTCCAGCCCCAGCACCTCGAACCCCAGCTCCGCCATCGCCGCGGCGTGCGTGGCGCCGAGGTAACCGGTGCCGATCACAGTGATCCTGAGGGGGGCCATGGGTGCTCCAGAGGTGCGGGGCCGTTTGCGGCCACGAGCATAGTCGGGCCCGGCAGGGGGGACGTTCCCCAGGTGGGGCCCCTCGCTGTCATGCAACTCACGTGGGCGGTCCATATCGCCATCCGGACGCCGGACACTAAGCTTGGGTTACTTAACGGTAGTTAGCATCACGCATCACCTTTGGGGAGTGAGAGTCTTGGCGGGTTCTGCCGACTTCGACCTGTACCGCCCGGCCGAGGAGCACGACATGCTCCGTGAGTCGGTCCGCTCGCTCGCCGAGGCGAAGATCCTGCCGTTCGCCGCCGCGGTCGACGAGGAGTCCCGCTTCCCGCAGGAGGCCCTCGACGCGCTGGTGGCCAGCGACCTGCACGCCGTCCACGTGCCCGAGACCTACGGCGGCGCGGGCGCCGACGCCCTCGCCACCGTGATCGTGATCGAGGAGGTGGCCCGCGTCTGCGCGTCCTCCTCCCTGATCCCGGCCGTGAACAAGCTCGGCTCGCTCCCGGTGATCCTGTCCGGGTCCGAGGAGCTCAAGGCCAAGTACCTCGGCCCGCTGGCCAAGGGCGACGCGATGTTCTCGTACGCCCTCTCCGAGCCGGACGCCGGCTCCGACGCCGCCGGCATGAAGACCCGCGCCGTGCGCGACGGGGACTTCTGGGTGCTCAACGGCGTCAAGCGCTGGATCACCAACGCGGGCGTCTCCGAGTACTACACGGTCATGGCCGTGACCGACCCCGAGAAGCGCTCCAAGGGCATCAGCGCCTTCGTCGTGGAGAAGGGCGACGAGGGCGTGTCCTTCGGCGCCCCGGAGAAGAAGCTCGGCATCAAGGGCTCCCCGACGCGCGAGGTCTACCTCGACAACGTCCGGATCCCGGCCGACCGCATGATCGGCGCCGAGGGCACCGGATTCGCCACCGCGATGAAGACCCTGGACCACACCCGCATCACCATCGCCGCCCAGGCGCTCGGCATCGCCCAGGGCGCCCTGGACTACGCCAAGGGCTACGTCCAGGAGCGCAAGCAGTTCGGCAAGCCGATCGGCGACTTCCAGGGCGTGCAGTTCATGCTCGCGGACATGGCCATGAAGATCGAGGCCGCCCGCCAGCTGACCTACTCGGCGGCCGCCCGCTCGGAGCGCGTCTCCTCCGGCGGCCCCCACGAGGACCTGACCTTCTTCGGCGCCGCGGCCAAGTGCTTCGCCTCCGACGTCGCGATGGAGGTCACCACGGACGCCGTCCAGCTCCTCGGCGGCTACGGGTACACCCGCGACTACCCGGTGGAGCGCATGATGCGCGACGCGAAGATCACGCAGATCTACGAGGGAACGAACCAGGTCCAGCGGATCGTGATGGCACGCAACCTGCCGTAGCAGACATCCCGGGCCGGAGGCGGATGGACGTGACCGCCTCCGGCCTTGGCATGCCCCCCGCATGGGCTAAATTTGGACCTTCGCACGCAGGAATCGGTTGGGGAGAACGCAATGACGGAAGCGATCCTGCTGGTCGGAGGCCAAGGAACGCGCCTGCGTCCCGTGACCGTGAACACGCCCAAGCCGATGGTCCCCACGGCCGGCGTCCCGTTCCTCGCCCACCAGATAGCCAGGGCCACCGCAGCAGGCGTCACGCACATCGTGATGGCCACCTGCTACCTCGCCGAGGTCTTCGAGCCGTACTTCGGTGACGGCTCGGAGTTCGGCATCACCCTGGAGTACGTGGTCGAGGACGAGCCCCTGGGCACCGGCGGGGCCATCCGCAACGCCGCGCAGCGCCTGACCGGCGGCCCGGACTCCTCCGTCCTCGTCTTCAACGGCGACATCCTCACCGGCCTCGACATCGCCGGGCTCGTCGCCTCGCACGAGGCGGCCGACGCGGACGTCTCCCTGCACCTCGTGCAGGTCGAGGACCCGCGCGCCTTCGGCCTGGTCCCCACGGACTCCGACGGGCGGGTGCTGGCCTTCACCGAGAAGCCGCAGACCCCGGAAGAGATCATCACCGACCAGATCAACGCCGGCTGCTACGTCTTCCGCCGCAGCGTCATCGACTCCATCCCGGCCGGCCGGCCCGTCTCCGTCGAGCGCGAGACCTTCCCCGGCCTCCTCGCCTCCGGGGCCACGCTCCACGGAGTCACCGAGAACACGTACTGGATGGACCTCGGCAAGCCGGAGGCCATCGTCCAGGCCTCCGCCGACCTGGTCCGCGGCGTGGTGTCCTCCCCGGCCGTCCCGGGCCGCCGCGGCGAGTCCCTGGTGCTGCCCGGCGCCGAGGTCGCCGCCGGCGCGAAGCTGTCGGGGGGCACCGTCGTGGGCGCCGGCGCCCGCATCGGGGCCGGGGCGGTCGTCCAGGGCTCCATCGTGCTGGACGGGGCGGTCATCGGCCCGGACGCGCAGATCAACGCCAGTCTGATCGGCGCCGACGCCTCGGTGGGCCCCCGCAGCGTCCTCGACAGCGCCGTCGTCGGCGACGGGGCGGTCGTCGGGGCCGACAACGAGCTCCGCGCGGGCGTCCGCGTCTGGTGCGGCGCCGAACTGCCCGCCGCCGCGATCCGCTTCTCCTCGGACTCCTGACGCCCGACGGCTTCCGACACCGGACGACTCCTGGCGCCCGGCGTACGGGAGGGGGCGGCGGGATCTCCCGCCGCCCCCTCCCGCCGTCACCCGGCCGGCCGAGCACCGCTCACTGGCCGCGGACGGTGACCTTCTCGTCGTTCTGGATCTGCTTCACCAGCTGCTGCACCTTCGCCTTGTCCCAGACGAGGTTCCCGCCGCGCTGCCCGGAGATCGGCATGTTCATCGAGACGCCGTCACCGCCGTTGACGCCCTTCATCGCGAAGAACATCTGGCCCATGTCCCACAGGCCCATGTCCTGGTCCACGATCAGCGTGTCCAGGCCCGCGCCCAGCATCGGGTAGAGCGAGAACGGGTTGAGGACCGTCCCCGGCGTCGCCGCCTGGCTCGCGAGCGCCGACAGGAACTTCTGCTGGTTCTTCGTGCGCTGGAGGTCCGACTCGGCGAAGGCGTACCGGGTCCGCACGAACGCCAGCGACTGCTCGCCGTTCAGCGTCTGCTTGCCGGCCTGGAAGTCGGCGCCCGACTTCTCGTCCTTGAAGGCCTTCTCGATGTCGAGCTCCACCCCGCCCAGCGCGTCCACGATGTTCGCGAAGCCGGCGAAGCCGATCTCCGCGTAGTGGTCGATGCGCAGGCCGGTGTTGTGCTCCACCGTCCGTACGAGCAGCTCCGGACCGTCCTCCGCGTACGCCGCGTTGAGCTTGACCCGCCGTCCCTGGGCCGGGAACTTCTTGCCCGACTGGGAGCCCACGAACGAGGGGATCTCCACGTCCGAGTCGCGCGGCAGCGAGATCATCGTGTTCCCGCTGGAGCACTTCGCCAGGATCATCATCGAGTCGGTCCGCTTGCCCTCGGCCGAGCCCGTGTGGAGCTTCTTCTTCTCCTCGGCGGACATGCCCTCGCGGCTGTCGGAGCCCACGATCAGGTACGTCGTGCAGTCCCCCTCCTTCGGCCGCTCGATCACCTTGGAGAGGTCCACCTCCCGGCGCACCTTGGAGTCGGCCCAGAAGTACGTGGCGACCGTCGTCACCAGGAGCGCGGAGACCAGCACGATCGAGCCGACCTTGATCCGCCTGCGCCAGTCCGGGGCCGGGCCGGGGGCCCGTCCGGGGCGGCCGGGTCCCGTCGGCGGCTGCGGCGGCCCGCCGGGGCCCGCGGGACCGGCCGGCGAGCCGTAGACCTGGCCGGTGTTGTAGCCGCTGTCGAAGCCGCCGTAGGTGTCGTGCCCCTGGGCGTGCTGCGGGGGCACCCCCGGTGCGGGGGGCGCCGGGGTCCCGGGGCGCCGGCCGGGCGGCGGGACCGCCGGGCGCGGGGGCTGCTGCCGCTGGACGTGCCGCATCCGCTGCGCGCCCTCGGGCTGCGCCTGCGCGCTGCCGCGTCCGTACCCGTCGTCACGGCGGTCGCGCTCGTCGCGCTCGCCGTTCCACCCTGCTGGCCAGTCATTCATGCGCCCTAGGATGCACGCCCGGGCGTGTCGTCCGACAGCCCGGGTGGCGTTCCGTACCGGTGCTGTTGCAGAGCTGATGCCTCCGGTACCCAACTAAGGTGTGCGTATGACAGACATACCGGTCGAGCTGCCGGGGAAGCCGACCTCGGCCTCCCGGACCACCCTCAGCCACATCATGACCGCCAACGACACCAACCTCCTCGGCACCGTGCACGGCGGCGTGATCATGAAGCTGGTGGACGACGCGGCCGGAGCCGTGGCCGGCCGCCACTCCGGGGGCCCCGCGGTCACCGCGTCCATGGACGAGATGGCCTTCCTGGCCCCGGTCCGGGTCGGCGACCTCGTCCACGTGAAGGCCCAGTGCAACTGGACCGGCCGCTCCTCGATGGAGATCGGCGTACGGGTCCTGGCGGAGCGGTGGAACGAGTCCACCCCCGCCACCCAGGTCGGCAGCGCCTACCTCGTCTTCGCGGCGGTCGACGCCGAGGGCAAGCCCCGCACGGTGCCGCCGGTGCTCCCGGAGACCGAGCGCGACGAGCGGCGCTACCAGGAGGCCCAGATCCGCCGCACCCACCGGCTCGCCCGCCGCCAGGCGATCACGGCCCTGCGCGAGGAGCGGGCGGCACAGGGCTTCGACGACTGACGCCCGACCGCCCGCCCCCTGACCGCCTGCCCCTTGACCGCCCGCCCCCTGACCGCCCGCCCCGGTTACGTGCCGCAGACCACCTGGTCGCCGGTGACCGCCCCGGTCGCCCCGCCCTGGTACGGGTCCTCCGCGCGCACCGGAACCACCTTGCGGTAGTCCGCGCCCGCGATCACCACCACGGTCCGTCCCTGCCCCGGCACCGCCCGCAGCTCGCTGCCCGGCAGGGCCGTGGACACCGTACGGGCGGTGCGGTCCCAGCGCGGGTCGTACGTGATCACCGTGCGCTTGACCTCGCGGCTGGCGCCGTTGCCCGGGGCCCGCGTGGTGTCGAAGCCGGTGGCGCGCAGGGCCGCGTCCACTCGGCCGCCCAGGCCGTCGATCCGCGTCCCGTTCTCCACCTGGACCCGGACCTGCTGCGGGGGCACGTCCACCGGCACGGACACCGGCCGGCTGCGGGCCTGGCCGGGCCGGACGGGCGCCAGCGGCCGGTCCTCGCGCACCGCCGCGAACAGCTTGGCCGCCTTCGCCTCGTCCCACTTCACGGTGGAGCCGATGCCCTTGACCGGGTAGGAGGGGCTGCCGATCGGCACCGACGCGAACTCCGACGAGGACGGGGTGAAGTCCCGCATGGCCTGGCCGAGCGCGAGCATCTGTTCCGAGCCGAAGCCGGTGTCGGCCCGGACCGAACCGAGCAGGGTGGAGCTGACCTGCTTGAACTTGACCGGGTTCAGCAGCACCCCGCCGCCGGTCGCCTGCTTGATCAGGGCGGCGATGAACCGCTGCTGGCGCTGCATCCGGCCGAGGTCGGACGCCCCGTCGATGTGGCGCGAGCGCACGTACTGCAGGGCCTGGCCGCCGGTGAGCCGGTGGGTGCCCGGCAGCAGGTCCAGGCCGGTGTAGGTGTCGCGCATGGTCTTGGCGGTGCAGATCTCCACGCCGCCCACCGCGTCGACGGTCCTCATGAAGCTGGTGAAGTCGACCTCCAGGTAGTGGTCGATCTTCACCCGGGTCATGTTCTCCACGGTCCGCACGGTCAGGTTGGGCCCGCCCTCCGCGTACGCCGCGTTCAGCTTCACCGGGTGCGGCTTGTGCGCCTTGCCCGTGACCAGGTCCTGGTGCGCGGGCACCTCGGCGTAGCTGTCGCGGGGCAGGCTGATCACGCTGGCCCGCTCCCGGTCCGCCGACAGGTGCACCAGCATGATCGTGTCGGTGCAGTGGCAGGGCGCGCCGCCGAGGCGGTACTCGCGCTTCTCCTCCGGGGTGATCTTCTCGCGGCCGTCGGTGCCGACCAGCAGGAAGTTCATGCCGTGCCCTGCCTCGGGGCGGTTCTTCATGTCCTTGAACGGGTCCACCCGCTCGATCCCGGTGTCCAGACCGGTCATCACGGCGTGTCCGACGGCTCCGGAGCCCAGCACCACCACCGACAGGCCCGCCGCGAGCCGCACCCCCCACCGGGGCCGGTCACCGCGGTGCCGGGCCGGGCCGCCACCGGCTCCGCGCCGGGCGCGCTGCGGCTCGGGCGGCCTGGCGGGACGGGTGGGACGGTGCGGCTGGGGCACGGGTGGACACCTCCGCGGGGACAGCAGGGGACGGTCGGACGTTCCGTCTGATTCGGCAGACAGTAGGCCCATACGATCAGCCTCTGTCCGTACCGCTCACTCGGCGCGCACCCGGTTCCCCCGTACGCGGTAACGTGACACCGATACCCGACCTTGAAGGACGACATGCCCGCCCAGCAGCCCGCAGTCTCGGTGATCATGCCGGTGCTCAACGAGGAGCACTACCTCCGCGATTCCGTCCGCCACATCCTGGAACAGGAGTACGCGGGCGAGATGGAGGTGGTGATCGCCCTCGGGCCGTCCACGGACCGCACCGACGAGATCGCCGCCGCGCTCGTCGCGGAGGATCCGCGCGTCCACACCGTCCCGAACCCCACCGGCCGGACCCCGGCGGCCCTCAACGCCGCCATCAAGGCCTCGCGCCACCCCATCGTGGTGCGCGTCGACGGTCACGGCATGCTCTCCCCGAACTACATCGCCACCGCCGTCCGCCTCCTGGACGAGACGGGCGCGCAGAACGTCGGCGGCATCATGCACGCCGAGGGGGAGAACGCCTGGGAGGAAGCCGTCGCCGCGGCGATGACCTCCCGGATCGGCGTCGGCAACGCGCCCTTCCACACGGGCGGCCGGGCCGGCCCCGCCGAGACCGTCTACCTCGGCGTCTTCCGCCGCGAGGCGCTGGAGCAGCAGGGCGGGTACAACGAGGAGTTCATCCGCGCCCAGGACTGGGAGCTGAACTTCCGCATCCGCGAGGCCGGCGGCCTGATCTGGTTCTCGCCGGAGCTGAAGGTCCAGTACCGCCCGCGGCGTTCCGTACGGGCCCTGGCCAAGCAGTACAAGGACTACGGGCGGTGGCGCCACGTGGTGGCCCGCTACCACGCGGGTTCCATCAACCCGCGCTACCTCGCCCCGCCGACCCTCGTCGGCGCCCTCGCGGCGAGCGTCGTCGTCGGCGCGGCCGTCACCCCGTGGGCCTTCGCCGTTCCGGCCGGCTACCTCGCGGGCATCGTCGCCGGCGCGGTCCCGGCCGGCCGCGGCCTCCCGCTGAAGGCGCGGGCGCAGATCCCGGTGGCCCTGGCCACGATGCACCTGTGCTGGGGCTACGGCTTCCTGACGAGCCCGCGCGCGCTGGCGAAGCGGCTGATCGCGACCCGCCGCCCGGCGGTCCGGCGCGACGCCTCGCAGGTCTGACCCGGAGCCGGGTACCCGTACCCGGAGACCCGGACCCGTACGACGAAGGGGCCCGACGGCTGTGAGCTCACAGCCGTCGGGCCCCTTCGCGTGCGTGCGCGGCTACCAGGTGAAGCCGGGCTGGATGGGCATGCAGGCCTGGTCGTCGTCCCCGTTGAGGGGGCGGGCGGAGTCCGGGGCCTTGGTCGGGGCGGGCGGCGGCGGGGTCGGCGCGTCGCCGGTCCGCCAGTCCTTGCCGACGAACAGCACGATCCCCGACACCTCGTCGGACTTCTGCACCGAGGAGGCGGGCAGTCCGAGCGCGGTCGCCAGGGCGTTGGCACTGCCCGCCTGCTCCGCGGAGTTGAAGCGGACCACCGTCACGTCCTCGGCGCCGGTGCGGTTCTCCGCGGTGGCCTTGGTGTAGCCCTTGGCGGCCAGCACCGCGGTGACGTCGCGCGCCCGGTTGCGGGCCGGGGCCTGGGCGCCGTCCTTGCCGCCGGTGGCGTTGCGGACGCCGATCGCGGTCTTCGCGGGCGGCTCGGGCGCGGCGGCCGACGGCGGGGCCGAGGGGGCCGCCGGGGTGCCGGTGGCGGCCGACGGGGAGGCGGCGGGGTCCGCGGGGGTGCCGGAGCCCTTGCCGTCGAGCGCGATGTCCTCGCGGACCATCCGGAACAGGTCCTCGGCCTCGCCCGACTTGGGCTCGACGCGGCCGTCCATGCCGGGCCGGGTGCTGTAGACCCAGGGCATGGTGGTCATGGTGATCCGGCCCGGCGGGACCTTCTTCAGCTCCATGCTGAGGTCGTACAGCTTGTCTATCTTGTCCAGGCCGGTGTCCACGACCATGGCGTCGATGGCCGCCTGGGCCAGGCTGTTGAGCTTCACCGGGTTGGTGAGCTTGGCGTTCTTGCGGAACTCGCGGGCCATCGAGTTCATGTACTGGTGCTGGGCGTGGGTGCGGCCGATGTCGGTGCCGTCCTCGAAGCCGTAGCGGGTGCGCAGCCACTGGAGGGCCTGCTCGCCCTGGATGATGCTCTCGCCCTTCGGCAGCTTCAGGCCGGAGCCCTTGCCGTCGCGGGTGCGGGAGTGCACGTTCTGCTCGACGCAGACCGGGACGCCGCCGATGGCATCCGCCATGGAGACCACGCCCTTGAAGTCGATCATCATGAAGTGATCGATGGGGATCTGTGTCAGTTCCGTCCAGGTGGCCACCGTGCAGCCCGGTCCGCCGCGGCCGAGGGACTCGTTGGTCTGGACGAGTCCCTTGCTGGCCTCGTGCACCTTGCCGCCGGGCTCGGTGCACTTGGGCATCATCAGGATCGTGTCGCGGGGCATCGACACCACGGACATGTTGCTGCGGTCCGCGGACAGGTGCAGCAGCATCTGCACGTCCGCGAGGGGCGGGCCGTCGAAGGTGTCGGTGGCGCCGCCGAGGGCCTGGTTGGCCGCGTCGTCGCGCGCGTCGGAACCGATGAGCAGGATGTTCAGCGGCGTCTGGCCGAAGGCGTTGGGCTTCGAGCCGCCCAGCTTGTTCTCGCCGAGGTTGAGCGCGTCGGTCTGGATGCTGCCGTTCAGGTGGCGGTAGTAGAGGTACCCGGCCGCCGCCGTCCCGAGTATGAGCAGGGACAGTACGGAGGCCGTCCAGCGCAGCGCGCGCCGCCGCCCCGGCCGTCCGGTGGCGGCCCGTCTGCCGCCCGCGGGCCGCTTGCCGCCGGCCGCCCGGCGGTCGGCCCGGGAGCCGTCCCGAGGCTGAGGCACGGCGCCGGTGGCGCCCGTACCGTCACCGGATGTGCCGTCGCCGGACGTGCCGTCGGCCGCGCCGTCGGATATGCCGTCGGGTGTGCCGCCGGATGCGTCCCCGGTGGTCTGAGCGGTCGCCCCCTCCCCCCGCACGCTGCTGTGCCTCACGCGTCCCCCCATCAAGATCCCCTCGTGCTTCGTGTGGTGCCGGTCCTACCGGCCGTGGTCCGTCATTTCACGCAGACCGCCTTGTCCGCCTCGGTGCGCTGGACGTCCTCCGGCAGCTGCTGCGGCGGCGCCGCAGCGAGCGGGGTGCCCGGCTCCTTGAAGTCCGGCCCCAGCGTCAGCTTCATCGGCGCCTTCGCCGCCGCGTCCGCCGTGCCCATCTTCATGGCGGTCACCGGGAGGCCCAGCAGGTCCGCGAGCGCCCGGGCCTGGTCGGCCTGGTTGGGCGCGTACTCCAGCTGGGTGGCGCCGAGCTTCGCGGGCGCGTTGCCGCGGTTGCTGCTCTTGGACACGCCCTTGGTGTTCTGCAGCCAGTTCAGGGTGGTGGAGGCCGCGCCCTTGGGCCCGCCCCCGTTGTACACGTCCACCCGTACGTCGCCCGCGGCCGCCCGGCCGCCGTGGAGCAGTGCGTCCTGCTTGGCCTTCGCGTCCGCGTCGGCCGCCTCCTTCGCGGCGGCCTCCTTCTTCTCGACCTCCGTGAGCGAGACGTCCCCCCGGATCATCTGCAGCAGCGGATCGGCCAGCCCCTGGTTGAGCACGACGGTCGCCTTGACCTTCTCGGCCGGGTTGTCGAGGACCGGCAGGGTGGTGAAGGTGACGTTCTTGAGGTCCATGTCCTTCAGTTCGCCCGCGAGGTCGGTGAGCTTGTCGATGGATCCCAGACCCTGGTCCACGGTCAGCGACTTGGTGGCCGCCTCGGCCAGCGAGAAGAACTTCTTCGGACTGGTCAGCGTCTCCTTCGACTTCATCTCGCGCATCATCGAGCTGAGGAACGCCTGCTGGGTCTTGATGCGGTCCAGGTCGCTCTCGTTGCCGAAGGCGTGCCGGGTCCGTACGAAGGCCAGCGCCTCCTCGCCCGCCAGGCGGTGCTCGCCCGCGCCCAGTTTGAGCTTGGAGTCCTTGTCGTCGACGGCCTTCTCCAGGCAGACGGGCACCCCGCCGACGGCCGTGCTCAGGTTCTTCACGGCGTTGAAGTCGACCATCATGAAGTTGTCGATCTCGATGCCGGTCAGGGCCTTGACCGTACGCATCGTGCAGCCCGCGTCGCGGCCCTCCTGCCCGAGGCTGTTGTTGAACCGGGTGCCCTTGGTGCCGCCGATCTCCTTCGTCGACCCGTCCGGCTGCTTCGTCGGGCAGGCCGGGATGTCCGTGATCAGGTCGCGCGGGATCGACAGCGCGGTCGCGTTGCTGCGGTCCTTCGCGACGTGGAACAGGATCGTGGTGTCGGCGTGGCCGACGCTGTTCGCGTCCCCGTAGCCCTCGTTGCCGGCGCCGCTGCGCTTGTCGGTGCCGATGACGAGGATGTTGATGGCCTCGTTCTTCCGGAAGCCGCCGGTGCCGGCGCCCGCCGTGTCCGTGATGGTGAGGTTGCCGTTCAGGTGCTGGTAGTAGAGGTACCCCGCGACCGAACCGCCGACCAGCAGGAACGCCAGGGCCCCGCCGGTGATGACCAGCGTCTTCTTGCGTCCGCCGCCGCCACCGCCCTTGCGGGAACGGCCGGTGCGCCGCCCGGGCGGGCCGTCGCCGCGACGGGGCTTGGGGACGGCCGGTGAGGGAGCGGTCGGCGCGGGGGCCGTGGCGGATCTGGATCTGCGCGGTGCCGACGCGGAGGGCCGCTGCTGACGCTGCTGCTCAGCGGAGTTGCCCAGTCGCAGTTCGTAGTGGCCGGTGCGGGGGTTGATCACCCACTGGTCTGCGGGGTCGATCTCGTCGGCCCGCCCACGGCTTTGCGCATCCACGGTTGCTCGAATCCTCCGTCGGTGCCTCGCGACGCGCCTCCCCCAGGCGCACGGTCAACGATCCGGCTGGTGCGTGGCCTCTTGGTCGGCCGGGGCACCGGATCGCTCACCCTATCCGTCAGGTTCGGCTGCAAACCATGCTGGTGACAAATTCCACTTCCCTGATAACGGGGCGAAACGCCCATCACACTCGGTTCGGTCACCGGCTTTTGGGATTGCTTTACCGGCAGTCGGCCGGACCTGCCGTGGTTCCGGTGAAAGTGGGGACGGGGGTGGGTCCGGTTCCGGTTCCCGTGGAGGTCCCGGTGGGCTCCGAAGGGGCCCCGGAGGGCCGGTCGGAGGGCCGCGCGGAGTCCGGTCGGGAAGCGTCCTCGGGCGTCGGCGGGGTCACCGTCACGGGCCGGTCCATCCGCAGCCGCTCGAACAGCCGGGCCGCGTCGGGCTGTACCAGTTCGTCCCGGTTCGGATTGGACGGGTACGGACGCCGCGGCACCGTCAGGAACTTGACCTGGTCCGTCGGTATGTCCCGTACGCCCCGCACGAGTTCGTACAGCCCGCGCAGCGAGGCCAGCCCCGGGTCGGTGGTCACCGAGGACGTCGCCGCGTCCAGCAGCAGCACCAGACGGGCCGGATTGAGCAGTACCCCGTTGCTCTGCACCTTCTTGACCAGCGAGCCGAGGAACTGCTGCTGGCGCAGCATCCGTTCGGTGTCGCTGCCGTTGCCCAGGCTGTGCCGGGCGCGGACGTAGCCGAGGGCCTGCTCGCCCCGCAGCGTGTGCAGTCCGGCGGGCAGCTTCGCCTTGGCGGCCGCGTCGTCCACCGGCTGTTCGAGGCAGACCTCCACCCCGCCGACGGCGTCGACCATCTTCTTGAAGCCGCCGAAGTCGACGACCATGTGGTGGTCGACGCGGATGCCGGTGAGCTTCTCCACCGTACGGATCGTGCAGGCGGCCCCGCCCCACTCGAAGGACCAGTTGAACTGCGCGTACTGGGCGGTGGTGCGGGTCCCGTCCGGCTTCAGGCAGGACGGGATGTCGCTCATCAGGTCCCGGGGTATCGAGACCGCGGTGGCGCTCTTCCGGTCCGCGGGCAGGTGCAGCAGGATCACGGTGTCCGAGCGCTGCGTGCCCTTGTCCGCCCCGTAGGGGGCGTTCTCCTTGCCGGAGCGGGAGTCCGAGCCGATCAGCAGGATGTTCTGGGCCCCGGTGGCGAAGTTCGCCGGGCGCTCGCGCTCGTAGCGCCTGAGCTCGGCCTCGGCCGAGCTGTCCGCGGTGATGTTCCCGTCGAGCCGGTTGTACAGCCACCAACCGGTGGCCGTGCCCGCCAGGACCACCACGGCGGCCCCGAGGCAGCTCCAGCGCAGCAGTCGGCGCCTGCGGCCGTGCGGAGGCGGGGGAGTGCCTCCGCCCGCTCCGGCGCCGCCCGGTATGCCTGCGCTGTCCGTCACCCGCGTCAGTCCCCTCGCCGCTCCGGTCGCCGCTCCGGCAACAAGCCGTACGAGTGAGTGCGGCCATTGCCGATCCTGCCCCCGGTACGCCGGGGCGGCCCGGGGGCAGGGTCCTGTCAAGGGCCGAGCGGGTGACAAATAGTCCGTTCTTCGCGTGTGGCGCGGGATCGGAGTGCCGCGGGCGACGGGAATCGCGGCAGGCCGGAGGCGGTGCGGCGGCCGCGGCGGTCCGGCCCGCGGCGGTCCGGCCGCGGCGGGCCGGACGTGGTGCGGCGGCCGCGCCGGTCAGACGCGGTGCGTCACGCGCTCGCTCTCGACCCGCTGGGCCAGCCCGTCCGCCGACAGCGCGTCCAGGTTCCGGCACAGCACCACGGAGCCGCCGGACGCCAGGGCCGCGTACAGCCCGGCCGAGAGGCCCTCCCAGGTGTCGTAGCCGAGGCCGGTCAGCACCCGCGAACCGGCGCCGAGCCCGAGCTTCGCCGCGTCCTCGCGGGCGCGGTCGGTCAGCTGCGCGTACGAGAGCTCCTCGCCGCCGACGGCCAGCCCGGGCCCCTGCGGGTCCACCGGGACGAAGGGCGCGAAGCGGTCGCCCTGCCCGGGCACCTCCACCGCGTAGTCCGCGAACCCGGCCGGCGGCTGCGGGAACCGCCCGCCCAGCGGCCGCAGGGCCAGTGCGACGCGCTCCCCGGAGCAGGCGCGGGCCTCCTCCAGCGCGTCCGGCCCGCTGACCACGAGGTCGGCGCCGGCGGGATCGCCGCCCACCTCGGCCACGACACCGACCGAGGCGCAGGCGAGCAGCCACACGGCGCTCTGCCAGTGCGCGGGGAGCAGCAGCGCCAGCCGGTCGCCGGGCTCGGCTCCCAGGTCGCCCTGGAGCAGGTTGGCGGTCTTGGCCACCCAATTGGCGAAGGTGGCGACGGACAATTCGACGCGCTCGCCCGTGGCGTCGTCGTAGAAGGTGACGAGCGGGCGGCCCGGATCGGCGGCGAGCGCGGATCGCAGCAGGTCGGCAGGGGTGCGGTCAGTGGCGTTCACCCGGCACAGGGTACGCGGGCCCGTCCCCCGTACGAGGGGCCGCGGCTCCGCCGTACGGGGGAGGGGTGCGCGGGGTCGAGCGGACGGTTCGTCAGTTCTCGGATGGCGCCGGGCGGTCCGGGTGTCCCAGCATCCTTGTCATGCGTGGATTCCTTGCTTCCTCGATCGGCGTCGCGACGGCCGCCGTACTGGCCCTGCCCCTCGCGCTCCCTACTCCGGCCCTGGCCGCCACGTCCCCGGACGCGGTCTCCCCCGTGACACCCGCCGGGTCCACCCAGTCGCTGCCCCTCGTCCCCGTGGGACCCGCCGCGGACCGCAGCCCCGGCGTCCCCGGCATGAGCGCCTCGCCCCGCCTCCCCGAGACGCAGGGCCTGTCGGCCCGCGAGGTCACGACGTTCTCCCTGGTCGGCGTCGTCTGGGACGACGCCGCCACCCCGCTCCACGGCCGCGTCCAGGTCCGCACCCGCTCCGCGGCGACCGCCACCTGGTCCGACTGGCAGGACGTGGAGACCCACAACGACGAGCACGCGGCCGACCCCGACGCGGCGGAGCGCGGCTCGGGCCGCGTCCGCGGCGCGACCGCCCCGCTGTGGGTCGGCGCGTCCGACGGCGTGGAGGTCCGGGTCCAGGCCGAACCGGGCACCCCGGCCACCCGCGCCCCGGCCCGGCTGCCGTCGGGCCTGCGGATCGAACTCGTCGACCCGGGCGAGGTGGCACCGGCCCGCGGTACGGACGGCAAGAACGCCGGCCCCGGGGGCGACGACAAGGGGGAGGCGCTGCCCGGCATGTCGATGGAGATGGCCGAGTCCTCCGCGGCCAATCTGCCGCACGCGGAGCTGGGCGCCACCGAGATCGGCGCGCTCGACAAGGCCGACTCCACCGCCGACGCGGTCTTCGCGAGCGACGGCGGCCTGACCGCCGCGGCCGCCCCGTACATCGGCCCGCGCCCGCGGATCGTCACCCGTGCGGGCTGGGGCGCGGACGAGAAGCTGCGCGAGCCCGGCTTCGGCTACACGAACACGGTCAAGGCCGCGTTCGTCCACCACAGCGCCTCCGGCAACAACTACGCCTGCAAGGACGCGCCGGCGGTGCTGCGCAGCCTGTACCGCTACCACGTGGTCAGCAGCGGCTGGCGGGACATCGGCTACAACTTCGCCGTCGACAAGTGCGGCACGGTCTACGAGGGCCGCGCGGGCGGCGTCTCCAAGGCGGTCCTCGGGGCGCACACCATGGGGTTCAACACGGACAGCATGGGCGTCGCGGTCATCGGCTCGTACACCAGCACGGCGCCCCCGGCGGCGGTCGTCGACTCGGTGGCCCGCCTCACGGCCTGGAAGCTCGGCCTCTTCGGCGCGGACCCGCGGGCGAAGACGACCCTGAAGTCGGGCGGTGGCAACCTGTACGCCAAGGGCAGCAACGTGAAGATGAACGTGATCTCGGGCCACCGGGACGGCTTCGCGACGGAGTGCCCCGGCAAGCTCCTGTACGGCAAGCTCCCCACCACCCGCACCGCCTCGGCCCGGCTCCAGGGCCGCCCGTAGCCCGGAGCCCGGAGCCCGGCGTTCGCGGGTCCGGCGACCGCTGGTCCGCGTTCCCCGCCCCTTCCCCGCCCCACGCGTCGGCGGGGAAGGGGCGGGGCGGGGACCGGCCCCGCCGGGCTACGCTCGAAGGCATGGCCGGCCGCTTCGACCCCCTCACCCGCGCCGCCGTCCGCGGCGGCCGCACCACCGTGCCCGCGCCGCAGCCCGCCCCGCAGCCCGCGCCCACCGGCGCGGCCCCGGCGGACCCGGCACCGGGTCCGGCGCCGGGTGCGCGGGGCCCGGCTCCCGCGGGCGCCGTCCGCAGCCGTCGCTGGACCCCCGACGGCCCCCTCGACCTCGGGACCACCCTCGGCCCGCTCCGGCGCGGCGCCGGCGACCCGACCTTCCGCGCGGCCCCCGACGGCTCGGTGTGGCGCGCCAGCCGGACCCCGCAGGGCCCGGTCACCCTCCGGGTCTCCCGTACGGGCACGGGCGGCGCCGCGGAGATCGGCGCCGAGGCCTGGGGGCCGGGCGCCGACTGGGTCCTCGAACACCTGCCGGCCCTGCTCGGCGCCGGCGACGACCCGGCCGCCTTCGTCCCCCGCCACCGGCTCGTGCACGCCAGCCACCGCCGCCGCCCGGGCCTGCGCCTCACCCGCACCGGCCTGGTCCTGGAGTCCCTGATCCCCACCGTCCTGGAGCAGAAGGTCACGGCCGACGAGGCCTACCGGGCCTGGCGCCGGCTCGTGCGCCAGTACGGCGAGCCCGCCCCCGGCCCGCAGGACCTCGGCCTCCACGTGATGCCCTCCGCCCGCACCTGGGCCCTGATCCCGTCCTGGGACTGGCACCGGGCCGGGGTCGACTCCAAGCGCTCCGCCACCATCGTCCGGGCCGCCCGCGCCGCGCACCGCATGGAGGAGGCCGCCGGGATGGAGCCCGGCCCGGCCGCCGCCCGGCTGGAGGCGGTCCCCGGCATCGGCCCCTGGACCTCCGCCGAGACGCTCCAGCGCAGCAACGGAGACCCGGACGCCGTCACCACCGGCGACCTCCACCTGCCCGGCATCATCGGCTACGCCCTCGCGGGGAACCGGGACGCCGACGACGCCGCCATGCTGGAGCTCCTCGCCCCGTACGCGGGACAGCGCCACCGGGCGGCCCGGCTCGTCCTCCTCGCGGGCCGCACCCCGCCCCGCCGCACCCCGCGCATGCCCCGCAGCGACATCGGCAGGCTCTGACGGGACCGTCCGGCCCGGCCGCACCGTACGGCGGCCGCCCGGTCCGGCTCAGCGGACCTCGATGAAGTCCGCCGCCGCCCGCGCGGGCCGCCCGGGCGCGGCCGCGGCGGGGTGGCCCACCGCCACGGCGCCCATCGGGTCCCAGTCGTCCGGCAGCCCCAGCACCCCGCGCACCACGTCCCGGCAGAACATCGTCGAGGACACCCAGGCCGAGCCCAGCCGCTCCCCGGCCAGCGCGACGAGCAGGTTCTGCACGCCCGCGCCCATCGCGACCACGAACATCTCCCGCTCGGCCGCGTCGCGCCGCGCGTGCCCGTAGTGGTGCGCGCCGTCCGTCACCAGACAGGGCACCACCAGGTACGGGGCGGCCCGCAGCACGTCCCCGCGCCGGACCCGCCGCGCGACGGACTCCTCGGACTTCCCGTCCGCCCGCAGGTCGGCGATCCACGCGTCCCGCATCGCGTCCAGCAGCTCCAGCCGGGACGCGGCCGACTCCAGCAGCACGAACCGCCACGGTGTCGTGTGGTGCGGCGCCGGGGCGGTCACGGCCGCCGTGACCGCCCGCCGCACCGCGCCGGGGTCCACCGGTTCGGCGGTGAAGGCCCGGACCGTACGGCGCTGCGTCACGGCCTCGCGGACCGCCTCCGAGGTGCCGAGGCGGAACATGTCGTCGGCCGGCGGGCGGACCAGGTCCCTGGCCGAGGATCCCTCGCCCAGGAGGTGGGCCAGCCCGCGCACGACGGCGACCGGCAGTCCGGCCGCCTTGCCCTTGACCAGGTCGCCGGCGGCGGCCAGCTCGTCGGCCGTGGCGACGACGGTGGCGCTCAGCGGATTGCCGTGGGCGTCCGTCCCGCCCCGCAGGTCGTCCAGGACCCGCACGCCGGCCGAGCCGATCGCCACGTCGGTGAGGCCGGTGCGCCACGGCCGCCCGAAGGTGTCCGTGACGACCACGCCCACGTCCGTGCCGAGGATGTCGCGCAGCCCCTCGCGGATCGCGGCGGCCGAGGCGTCGGGGTCGGCGGGCAGCAGCAGCACCGTGCCGGGGGCGGTGTTGGAGGCGTCCACGCCGGCCGCGGCCATGACCAGGCCCTGCCGGTTCTCGACGATCCGCAGCGGACCCCGGCGCGCGACCACCCGTACGGTCTCCGCGTCGATCGCCTCCTCGCGCGAGGAGGCCTCGACGATCCGGCCCTCCGCCTTGGAGACGATCTTCGAGGTGACCAGCAGGACGTCGCCGTCGCGCAGGTCGGGCGCGGCCACCGCGATCAGCTTCGCCAGGTCGTCGCCGGGCCTGACGTCGGGGATCCCGTCGACCGCCCGCACCTCGTACGCGGGAGCGGGCCCGCGCGGGGGGTGCGCCGCCGTCACCGCGCGGCCTCGGCCAGCTCCAGCGCGGCCCGGGCCATCTCGGCGGTGGCCTCCAGGTCGGTCATCATCAGCGGCACCGCGCGGCAGGTGATCCCGGCGGCCTCCACCTCGGCGACGGAGTCCGCGTCGGCGGTGTCCACCAGCCAGGCGTCCAGCAGCCCGGTCCCGTAGTGCAGGGCGACGGCGGCGGCCGTGG
This sequence comes from Streptomyces sp. NPDC048461, assembly GCF_055587105.1. Lineage (NCBI taxonomy): Bacteria > Bacillati > Actinomycetota > Actinomycetes > Kitasatosporales > Streptomycetaceae > Streptomyces > Streptomyces sp. NPDC048461. The sequence goes on from NZ_JBVJGW010000011.1 coordinate 257,515, forward strand.
ACTCGACGCCCACCGCGGCCAGCACCTTGTCGGCCATGCCGCGCACGGGGGCGCCCCCGACGATGGGGGAGAGGCCCACGACCGGCGCCGGGGCGGCGGCCACGGCCTCCCTGATGCCGGGCACGGACAGGATCGTCCCGACCGACACCACCGGGTTGGACGGCGGGAAGACGATCACGTCGGCGGCCGCGATGGCCTCCAGCACGCCGGGCGCGGGCTTGGCCTGCTCGGCGCCCACCGGGACGACGGCCTCCGCGTCGACCGAGGCGCGCAGCCGGACCCAGTACTCCTGGAAGTGGATGACCCGGCGCTCGCCGGTGCCCGCCTCGGTGATGGCGACGTGGGTCTCGACCCGGTCGTCGGACATGGGCAGCAGCCGGACGCCGGGCTGCCAGCGGTCGCACAGGGCCTCGGTGACCGCGCTCAGCGGGAAGCCCGCGCCGAGCATCTGCGTACGGACGATGTGGGTGGCGAAGTCGCGGTCGCCGAGACCGAACCAGGTGGGTCCGACCCCGTAGGCGGCGAGCTCCTCCTTGACGGTGAAGGACTCCTCGGTGCGGCCCCAGCCCTGGTCCTCGTTGATGCCACCGCCGAGGGTGTACATCACCGTGTCCAGATCGGGGCACACCTTGAGCCCGAACAGGTGAATGTCGTCACCGGTGTTGCCGATGACCGTGATGTCCGCGTCGGGGACTGCCGACTTGAGTCCGCGGAGGAACCGGGCGCCGCCTATACCGCCGGCCAGAACAACAATGCGCATGGACCGAAGTCTGTCAGGCCCCGTCACGGTCAGACGGGAAGGGCCTGCGGCCTGGCCGGGGAGCAGCTGTGCATCGGCATCTCGGTCAGGCCGGGGAAGTAGACGTGCAGGCTGACCGCGCCGTCGAGGGCGTCGTTGACGACCTCGTGGGCGTAGCCGGGGGCGAAGACCCGCTGGGAGCCGGCGCCGAGGGAGAGCCGTCCGCGGGCGTTGTGCTCGGTGAGCTCGCCGTCGAGGACGGTCATCACGCCGGAGGAGCTGCCGTGGTCGTGCGGGCCGCTGCCCTGGCCGGGGACCCAGCTGAGCAGCCAGACCTCGTATCCGGGGCCGGTGCGCAGCCGGTGGTACCAGCGGGTGGTGGCGTCGTAGCGGACCAGGTGCTCCCAGGAGGCGCGGTCCGCGGCGATGGAACGGGCGAGGCCCACGAACTCGGCGACGGTGGCCGGGTGCTCGCGGGCGGGCTGCAGGAGGTGCTGGACGGCGAGGATGTCGCCGGCGATCTGGAGGTCGCTCTCGCCGCCCGTGGCGGGCGCCGGGGCGGTGATCACGGGAGCCGGTGCGGGAGCGGCAGGAGCCGGGGCGGTGGGGGCCGCGGCGGGGGCGGTGACGGCGGGGAGGGCGCTGTTCATCGTGGGGATACCTCGACGGATGTCAGTCGTGCTGGCGGTTGCGTGGGGGCCGGCCGGAGCTCAGCGGAGCCGGAGCTCCGAGGGCATCAACAGCTGCAACAGCAACAGCGAACCTGGGCAGCGCACAGGAACCCACGAATGGGGGTCCGGGTGGCGGCTGCGGGCGCTGACATGCGAACAAGAAGAGCGGGTCACGGGCGAACTGTCAACTCGATGACCGTTTCGGGGGAAAAGTTTCACCTCATCCGGTTAACGCGCCCGGAGAAAGGTTTGTGCAGCCCGGGCCAGGGGATGTGGCGCTGTATCGCACCTCAAACCATTACCCGCCACCTCGTGACCTGAATGTGATCTGCGCCGCTTCCGTGACCGGATCGCAACCAAGCCGATGAGTGAGACGTCGATATCGGGTAATGGGCGTCATGCGGTGCCGATGGCATGTGTCACGATTTTTGGCGATTTGAACACTTACTGCATACGCTTGGTTCCGCAGAGTGAATAAGGGCCCCAATAGCAGATCTCAGCTTGACTGCGCAGGAGCCACGCACTTGTAATTTCACTCGTGTCGTTACGTAGCGATCAGTGACGACATCATCACGGGGACGCACAGACAGAGCGAGGGGCGCACATGACCGAGCTGTTTCAGGAACTGCTGGTCGAGGAAGCGGACGAAGAGCTCGGATGGCAGGAGCGCGCGCTGTGCGCCCAGACCGACCCCGAGTCCTTCTTTCCCGAGAAGGGCGGCTCCACCCGCGAGGCCAAGAAGGTCTGCCTCGCCTGCGAAGTCCGCTCCGAATGCCTTGAGTACGCCCTCGCCAACGACGAGCGATTCGGCATCTGGGGCGGCCTCTCCGAGCGCGAGCGCCGCCGGCTGAAGAAGGCAGCGGTCTGAGGAGGGCCCGGCGCCCCCGCGCGGGCACCTACGGCACATCGCACGACATATCCCGCGGCACCACCCACGGCATATCCGACGGCACATCGCCCGGCAGGTCCGGCGGCACGGCCGACGGCGCACCACATCGAGCGAGCAGAGCAAACGGTCCGCCTCCCGCACCTTCCCCGCAGGAGGCGGACTGCCTTGTTCCCAGCCGTTAGTGTGGGGCGCTGTCCAGCAGCCTCCGAGGGTCCACCACCCCCGGACCCCCGGCCGGAGGGCCCGTACCGCGATGTCCCTGCACAGCCAGTCGACGGCCTCCCACCAGGCCCCCGCCACCCCGGAGTTCCCCCGGCACGTCGTCACCGCGGTCCTCGTCGCCCATGACGGCGCCCGCTGGCTGCCGCGGACCCTCGCCGGCCTCCTGGGCCAGGAACGCCCCGCCCAGAACCACGTCGCCGCCGACACCGGCAGCGCCGACGACTCCGCCCGGCTCCTCACCGAGGCCTTCGGCGACGACCGGGTCCTGCACCTCGCCCGGCGCACCGGATTCGGCACCGCCGTCGACGAGGCCGCCCGGACCGCGGGCACCCTGACCCCCGAGGACCTCCCGTACCTCAAGCGCCCCAGCGGCTGGGACCCCGTCAGCCGCACCTGGCGCGACGACGCGTACGACCTCCCCGAACTGCCGCACGGCGAACCGGTCCAGTGGCTCTGGCTGCTCCACGACGACAGCGCCCCCGAACCGGACGCCCTCGCCGAGCTGCTCCGCGTCGCCGACGAGAACCCCGAAGCCGCCGTCATCGGCCCCAAGCTGCGCGGCTGGTACGACCGCAAGCAGCTCCTCGAAGCCGGCGTCACCGTCGCCCGCAGCGGCCGCCGCTGGACCGGCCTGGACCGCCGCGAACAGGACCAGGGCCAGCACGACCAGATCCGCCCCGTCCTGTCCGTCTCCACCGCCGGCATGCTCGTGCGCCGCGACGTCTACGACGCCCTCGGCGGCTTCGACCGCCGGCTGCCGCTCATGCGCGACGACGTCGACCTGTGCTGGCGCGCCCACAGCGCGGGCCACACCGTCCTCGTCGCCCCCGACGCCGTCATGCGGCACGCCGAGGCCTCCGCCCGCGAGCGCCGCACCGTCGACTGCGCCGGCCGCACCGCCGCCGGCCCGCACCGCGTCGACAAGGCCGGCGCCGTCTACACGATGCTCGCCAACAGCTCCGGCCGCGCCCTCCCGTACGTGCTGCTGCGCGTCCTCGTCGGCACCGTCCTGCGCACCCTCGCCTACCTCGTCGGCAAGGCACCCGGCCAGGCCGTCGACGAAGTCACCGGCCTGCTCGCCACCCTGCTCCGCCCCGGCCGCGTCCTCGCCGCCCGCAAGGCCCGCCGCCGCCCCGCTGTCCCCGCCGCCGAGCTGCGCCCGCTCTTCCCGCCGCCCGGCGCCTCCCTGCGCGCCAACGCCGAGGCCCTCGCCGGGTACTTCGGCGAAGGCCGCGCCACCGACACCGCCCCCGCAGGCCGGCACGGCGGAGCCAGCATCCTGACCGCGCCCGGCGAAGAGGGCGACTACCAGGAGACCGAACGGTTCGCGCGCCTCAAGCGGATCGCCCGCAACCCCGCGCCCGTTTTGTTCGGCCTCCTCCTGCTCGTCTCCCTCGCCGCCTGCCGCTCCCTCATCGGCGGCGGCTCCCTGATGGGCGGCGCCCTGCTGCCCGCCCCCGACAGCGGCCTCGACCTCTGGCGCGCCTACACCGACGGCTGGCACACCGTCTCCACCGGCTCCACCGCCGACGCCCCGCCGTACCTCGCCGTCCTCGGCGCCCTCTCCACCCTGCTGTTCGGCTCCACCCAGGCCGCCCTGACCCTGCTGCTCGTCGGCTCCGTCCCGCTCGCCGGACTCACCGCGTACTTCGCCTCCCGGCCGCTCGTCGAGTCCCGCCTGCTGCGCGCCTGGGCCGCCGTCGCCTACGCCTTCCTGCCCGCCGTCACCGGAGCCCTCGCCGGCGGCCGCCTCGGCACCGCCGTCCTCGCCGTGCTGCTGCCGCTGATCGCCCGCTCCGCCGTCGCCGCCTTCGGCCTCGGGGGACCGGACGCCGACCCGGGCCGGCGCCCCGTGTGGACCCACGCCCTCCTGCTCACCCTCGCCACCGCCTTCACCCCCGTCGTCTGGCCGCTCGCGGCCGCGCTCGGCGCCGCCGCGCTGGTCGCCCGCCGCGACCGCTGGAAGACGTACGGCCCCCGCCTCGCGGCCACCCTCGCCGTCCCGCTCCTCGTGCTCGCCCCCTGGTCCCTCGGCCTCCTGATGCACCCCGGCCGGCTGCTCCGCGAGGCCGGACTGCCGTACGGGGCCGGCTCCGCCACCCCCCTCGGCCTGCTCGGCATCAACCCCGGCGGCCCCGGCACGGGCGCCTCCCTGCTCCTCGCCGGCGTGGTCCTGGCCGCCCTGGCCGCGCTGCTCCGCGCCGACCGGCAGGCCGCCGTGCGCACCGCCTGGGCCGCCGCCCTCGCCGGGCTGCTGTGCGCCGTCCTCGTCGCCCGCACCGCCTGGGCCGGGCCCGCCACCCTCGTCTACGGAACCGCCCTCCTCGCGGCCGCCGTACTGGGCGCCGACGGAGCCAAGCACCGCGTCGCCGCCCGCAGCTTCGGCTGGCGCCAGCCGCTGGCCGCGCTGGTCGCGCTCGCCGCCGCCGCCGGGCCGCTGCTCGGCGCGGCCGGCTGGGTGCTCGACGGAGCCGCCGGACCGCTCCAGCGCCGCGACCCCGTACAGGTCCCGGCCTTCGTCGCCGACGCGGGCGGGGACGACAACCAGACCCGCACCCTGATCCTCGACCTGGACGGCCCCGCCGGCGTCTCCTACAGCCTCGTCCGCGGCTCCGGAGGCCGCCTCGGCGACGCCGAGACCACCGCCGCGACCGGCGGCGACGCCCGCCTCGACAAGGTCGTCTCCAACCTCGTCGCGGGCTCCGGCGCCGACCAGTCCAGCCAGCTCAGCGCCTTCGCCATCCGCTTCGTCATGTTCCGGCCGGGCGGCCCCGAGGAGATCCGCCGCGTCCTCGACGCCACCCCCGGCCTCAGCCGCCGCCACCAGCAGGACGGCACCGCCCTCTGGGGCGTCGAGCCCTGGCTGCCCCGCACCGTCATCGTCCCCGGCAAGCCCGGCGAAGCGCCCGTGCCGGTCTCCTCCGGCCCGGTCGAGGCCCATGCGGAGATCCCGGCCGGCGAAGCGGGCCGCACGCTGCGCATCGCCGACCGCGCCGACTCCGGCTGGCAGGCCACCCTCGACGGCAAGCCCCTCAAGCCGAAGACCCTGGACGGCTGGGCTCAGGGCTTCGAACTGCCCGCCGCCGCCGGCCGCCTCGACCTCGTCCACGAGACCTCCCCGGTCCGCACCGCCTGGCACTGGGCGCAGGGCCTGCTCGCCCTGGTGCTGCTGGTGATGGCGCTGCCCGGCCGCCGGGCCCGGCTCGACGACGACCTGCCCGAGGAGGAGGCCGTGCTGCCGTCCCAGCCCGGCCCCGGCGAGGCCGGCGAGGGCCGCCGCGCCCGCCGGCTGCGCGCCGAGGCGGAGGCCGGGGCCGCGCCGGCCCCCGCGCAGGACCCCGGGGTGGCCGACCCGTACGCGCAGATCCCGGCGCAGCCGGCGTACGGGGAGGAGTCGTACGCCTACCAGGGCTACGGCGACGACCAGGGCGGCTACGCGTACGACCCCCAGCAGCCCCAGCACCCCTACACCCCGGCGCCGGGCTACGAGCAGTACCCCGAGCCGCCGGCGTCGTACCCCCGGCAGGGCGGATACGGCGGCGGGGACGGCTACGAGTCCGCCCCCTATCCGCAGCAGCCGCAGCAGCCGCAGCAGCCGCATCAGCAGCAGCCGCAGCACCCGCCGGCCCGGGACCCGGGCCGGCCGGAACACCCCTACCCGTACGAGCCGTACGACACCTACGGACAGCACGACCCGCGTCCGGACGGGAGCCCCCAGCAGTGAAGCAGCGCGCACCCCTGACGCTGGCGGCCGCGGCCGCGGCGCTGGCCGCCCTCACCGGGCTCGCCGCCCTCACCGCGCCCGCGGCCGGGAGCGCCGGCACGGCCGCCGCCGCGTCCCGGATGCCCGTGGAGCGGTCCCTGCTGGTCTGCCCGGCGCCCAGCTCCTCGGACATCGCCGACACGACGTACACGGCGTTCACCCCGGCCGCGGCCGGCGGGGCCCCCGCCCCGGGCTCCGCCCGGCTGCTCGGCGCGACCAAGGACGCCAAGCCGGTCCTGGAACCCAAGGAACCGGGCAAGCCCTTCGGGGCCACCGCCGCCGGGGCCGACGCCCCCGCCCTGACGGGCACCGCCGACGGCTCCCTGGCCCCCGGCTGGACCGCGCAGCAGACCACCAAGGTCTCGGTCGGCCGCGCCCGCGGCGTGCTCGGCGCCGGCTGCACCGCCCCCGGCACCGACTTCTGGTTCCCCGCGGTGAGCACCGCCAAGGGGCGCGAGGACTACGTCCACCTCACCAACCCCGACGACGCCGCGGCCGTCGTCGACATCAAGCTCTTCGGCCCCGACGGCCCCCTGAAGTCCGAGGCGGGAACCGGCGAGAACATCCGGATCGACCCCCGGTCCAGCAAGGCCGTCCTGCTGTCCTCCCTGGCCCCCTCGGCCCAGCTCGCCGACGCTACCGCGCACGTGACCACCCGGGCCGGCCGGGTCGGCGCCTCCGTGCAGGTCGCCGAGGAGGGGGTGGGCGCCGACTGGCTGCCCGCCGCCACCGACCCGGCCGGTTCCCTCGTCCTGCCGGGCATCCCGGCGGACGCCACCTCCGTACGGCTGGTCGCGTTCGCCCCCGGCGACCAGGACGCGGACCTCACGCTCCGACTGGCCGGCCAGGGCGGCTCCATCAGCCCCGCGGGGAACGAACAGCTGCACGTCAAGGCCGGCATGACGGCCGCCGTGGACCTCGGGGACCTGACCCGGGGCGAGGCGGGCTCCCTGCTGCTGGCCCCCGCGGACCCGAAGAAGACCTCACCGGTGGTCGCGGCGGTACGCGTGGTCCGCGGCAGCGGTGCCAAGCAGGAGCTCGGCTTCGTCCCGGCGACCGGCCCGGTGGGCGCGCGGGCGACCGTGGCCGACAACCGGCCCGAGGAGAACACGACCGTGCTCGCGCTCACGGCCCCCGGCCGGCAGGACGCCAAGGTCAGGGTGACGGCCTCGCCGGGCACCGGGGGCGGGGAGGCCGCCTCCCAGGAGGTCGTGGTCAAGGCGGGCACCACCCAGAACGTGACGGTGGCTCCGGCGGGCGGCAAGGGCGCGTACGCCCTCACGGTGGAGACCCTTTCGGGCGGTCCGGTCCACGCGGCCCGCACCCTCTCGCTCCCGCACGAGGGCATCGCGATGTTCACCGTGCAGACCCTGTCGGACGACCGCTCGACCGTCTCGGTGCCCAGGGCCGCCCAGGACCTGTCGGTCCTCGTCCGCTGACCCCGGCCGCGGCGGGGCCCGGACGCCGGGCCCGGCCGCGGTAAGGCCCGGACCTCAGTCCTGGCCGTACCGCGGGTCCACCGTCTCCGGCGAGAGGCCCAGCAGCTCCGCCACCTGCTCCACGACGATCTCGTGCACCAGCAGCGCCTTCTCGTCGCGCGTCTTCGTACGGATCTCCACCGGCCGCCGGAACACCACGATCCGCGCCGGACGGCCCTCGCGGGGCTCCTGCACCGCGCCCAGCGGCACCGCCTCGTCGTTCCAGCCGCTGTCCGCGCCGCCCGGCGGACCGGGCACGTCCCCGACGAGGAACTCCACCTCGGCCAGCTGCGGGAAGCGCCGCTCCAGCCGCTCGACGGAGTCCCGCACGAGGTCCCCGAACACCTCCGACCGGCTCGCCGACAACGGCACCTGGGGCGGCGCCAGCGGCCCGCGCATCCCGCGTCCGTGGCGGTCCCGTCGACGCTGGCGCGGCTCGGCGGGAAGATCGACCGGGTGGGGGGGAAGCGGGCTGTCCGTCACCCCCGCAGGGTAACCGCCGACCACGACACGGGGGGTGAGCGGCGGGAGAGTCGTCGCGGCCCGGTCAAGAGTGCGGTACGGTCCAACGTCGTGAGCCTTGTACGTCGCTGTTCGCGCACCGCGTGCGGCCGCCCTGCCGTCGCGACACTGACGTACGTCTACGCCGATTCGACCGCAGTTCTCGGCCCGCTCGCCACCTACGCCGAACCCCACTGCTACGACCTGTGCGCCGAGCACTCCGAGCGCCTGACCGCCCCGCGCGGCTGGGACGTCGTCCGGCTGTCCGACGGCTCCGCGCCGTCCCGCCCCAGCGGCGACGACCTCGAAGCCCTCGCCAACGCCGTACGCGAAGCCGCCCGCCCGCCCGAGCGCCCGGCCGAGCCCAACGGCCCCGGACGCGGCGGCCCGACCGCCGGCGAGACGCGCCGCGGCCACCTGCGCGTCCTGAGGTCGCCCGAGTCCTGACCCCCCTCCCCGCGCTCCCGGGGGCAAGCCCCGTGCAGGGTAGGTTTACCCACCGCACAGGACCTTCAGGAGGGCAGGCAGTGGCCGCAGATCTTTCGAACATCGTCAAGGCGTACGACGTGCGCGGGGTCGTTCCGGACCAGTGGGACGAGACCCTGGCCGAGCTGTTCGGCGCGGCCTTCGTCGAGGTCGTCGACGCCACCGCGATCGTGATCGGCCACGACATGCGTCCCTCCTCGCCCGGCCTGTCCGCCGCCTTCGCGCGCGGCGCCGCCGCCCGCGGCGTGGATGTCACCCTCATCGGGCTCTGCTCCACCGACCAGCTGTACTACGCCTCCGGCTCCCTCGGCCTCCCCGGCGCCATGTTCACGGCCTCCCACAACCCGGCGCAGTACAACGGCATCAAGCTCTGCCGCGCCGGCGCGGCCCCCGTGGGCCAGGACACCGGACTCGCGCAGATCCGCGCCCTGGCCGAGCAGTGGACCGACGAGGGCGCCCCCGCCGTCGCCGAGGGCACCGTCCCCGGCACCACCACCGAGCTCGACACCCTCCCCGGCTACGCCGCGCACCTCAAGGGCCTGGTGGACCTCACCGCGATCCGCCCGCTCAAGGTCGTCGTGGACGCCGGCAACGGCATGGGCGGCCACACCGTCCCCACCGTGTTCGAGGGCCTCCCGCTCGACGTCGTCCCGATGTACTTCGAGCTCGACGGCAGCTTCCCGAACCACGAGGCCAACCCCCTCGACCCGAAGAACGTCGTCGACCTCCAGGCCCGCGTCCTCGCCGAAGGCGCCGACCTGGGCATCGCCTTCGACGGCGACGCCGACCGCTGCTTCATCATCGACGAGCGCGGCGCGGGCGTCTCCCCGTCCGCGATCACCGCCCTGGTCGCCGCCCGCGAGCTGGCCCGCAACGGCGGCACCGGCACCGTGATCCACAACCTGATCACCTCCTGGTCCGTCCCCGAGGTCGTCCGCGAACACGGCGGCACCCCCGTCCGCACCCGCGTCGGCCACTCCTTCATCAAGGAGGAGATGGCGAAGAGCGGCGCCATATTCGGCGGCGAGCACTCGGCGCACTACTACTTCAAGGACTTCTGGAACGCGGACACCGGCATGCTCGCCGCGCTCCACGTCCTGGCGGCCCTCGGCGGCCAGCAGGGCCCCCTCTCCGACCTGGTCTCCTCCTACGACCGCTACGCGGGCTCCGGCGAGATCAACTCCACGGTCGACGACCAGAAGGCCCGCCTCGCCGCGGTCAAGGAGACCTACGGCGCCCGCGAGGACGTCACCCTGGACGAGCTCGACGGCCTCACCGCCACCGGCGCCGACTGGTGGTTCAACGTACGCGCCTCCAACACCGAGCCGCTGCTGCGCCTGAACGTCGAGGCCCGCGACGAGGCGACCCTCGCCGCGGTCCGCGACGAGGTCCTGGCCCTCATCCGCGCCTGACACCCCGCCCGCCCGGCGCCCCGGGCGCCCCGCCCCCGCAGCCCCCGCCCGGGGCGGCGGGGGCGCCGCCGGACCCCGCCGCGGGTCACCCCGGCGGCCGTCCCCGGGGGGCGGGACCGCGGCCGGACACCGCCGCACCGCACCGGGGGTGACTCGGCGGTACGCTGACCACGCCCCAACCGCATGTCCGAAGGGAAAGCGCCCCATGCCGCTCGAAGCCGGTCTCCTGGAGATCCTCGCCTGCCCCGCCTGCCACGCGCCCCTCCGGGACGAGTCGGCCGCCGAGACGGCCCCCGAGCTGATCTGCACCGGCCAGGACTGCGGGCTCGCCTACCCGGTCCGCGACGGCATCCCGGTCCTCCTCGTCGACGAGGCCCGCCGCCCCGCCTGAGCCGCCCCGCACCGCGAGACGCGCAGACTGGTTCCGTCACCCAACAGCCGGAGGCCGCCATGCTCGACGAGTCGCTCCTCGACGCACCGGACGCCCTCGTCCGCGCCGACCGCAGGGGCCTGCTCCGCGGCGCCGCCGAAGCAGGGGCCAGGGTCCGCACCGCCGCCCGCCACGCCGCCGAGGCGGGGCTCGGCGACCTGCGCCCCGACGGCCGGCCCCGCGCCGTCCTCATCGCCGGCTCCGGCACCGCCGCGACCGGGGTCGCCGACCTGCTCGGCGCCCTCGCCGGTGCCTCCGCGCCCGTCGTCCGGCTGGACCCCACCGGCGTCGCCCACGCCCCCGGAGCCCTGCGCTGGGCCCTGCCCGGCTGGGCCGGCCCCGTCGACCTGCTGCTCATCGCCACCACCGACGGCACCGAGCCCGGCCTCGCCCTCCTCTCCGAGCAGGCCTACCGGCGGGGCTGCACCGTCGTCGCCGTCGCCCCCGAACGCTCCCCGCTGAGCGAGGCGGTGGACGGCGCGCACGGGCTCCTCGTACCGATGGCCAAGGCCCCGTACCAGGAGTACGACGAATCCGCCGCGGCCGGACCCGGCGCCCTGTGGGCCCTGCTGACGCCCCTGCTGGTGCTGCTCGACAGGGTCGGCCTGATCACCGCCGCCCCCGCGACCCTGCAACTCGTCGCGGACCGGCTCGACCGCACCGCCGAACGCTGCGGCCCCGCCGTCGTCACGTACTCCAACCCGGCCAAGACGCTCGCCTCCGAACTGGCCGACTCGCTCCCGCTCATCTGGAGCGAGGGCGCCGGAGCCGGGCCCGCCGGGCGCCGCTTCGCCGCCACCCTCGCCGAGCTCGCCGGCCGCCCCGCACTGGCCGCCGCGCTCCCCGAGGCGCTGCCCGCCCACGGCGTCCTGCTCGCAGGCGCCTTCGCGGCCGGCGCCGATCCCGAAGACTTCTTCCGTGACCGGGTCGAAGAGCCCCAGGCCCTCCGCGCCCGCATCGTCCTGCTGCGTGACCGGCCGACGGGCGGCCTCAGCGCCGCCCCGGCCGCACGCGAGCTCGCCCTCGGCCACGACACGGCCATCAGCGAGCTCGAACCGGAGGAGGGCGTCGAGCTGGAACAGCTCGCCGAACTCCTCGCCGTCACGGATTTCGCCACCGCCTACCTGGCGTTGGCTTCCGGGGGACACGCCTGAGGTACACCTGCGTATCCGGCTCTATCCAGGAAGACCACGATGGACCGCCTGACGAACACGATCCGCCCCTACGCCTGGGGTTCCCCCACCGCCATCCCCACGCTCCTCGGGGTCGCACCCACCGGTGAGCCGCAGGCCGAGATGTGGATGGGCGCCCACCCCGGCGCCCCCTCCCGCCTCGACCGGGGCGCGGGCGAGACCAGCCTCTCCGACCTGATCGCCGCCGACCCCGAAGGCGAGCTCGGCGCCGCCGCCGTCGCCAGGTTCGGCCCCCGGCTGCCCTTCCTCTTCAAGATCCTCGCCGCCGGCGCCCCCCTCTCCCTCCAGGTCCACCCCGACCTGGCCCAGGCCCGCGCGGGGTACGAGGACGAGGAGCGCCGCGGCGTCCCGATCGACGCGGCCCACCGCAACTACAAGGACCCCAACCACAAGCCCGAGATGATCTGCGCGCTCACCCCGTTCGACGGCTTCTGCGGCTTCCGCAGGCCCGAACAGGCCGCCGACCTCCTCGACGGCCTCGGCGTCGACTCCCTCAAGCCGTACGCCGACCTGCTGCGCGCCCACCCCGAGGAAGCCGCGCTGCGCGAGGTGCTGACCGCCGTACTGACCGCGGACCGCGAGCAGATGGCCCGCACCGTCACCGAGACCGCGGCCGCCGCCGAGCGCCTCGGCGGCCCGTACGCGCCGTACGCCGCCCTGGTCCACGACTTCCCCGGCGACCCCGGGATCATCGCCGCCCTGCTCCTGAACCACTTCCGGCTCCAGCCCGGCGAGGCCGTGTTCCTCGGCGCCGGCGTCCCGCACGCCTACATCGACGGCCTGGGCGTCGAGCTCCTCGCCAACTCCGACAACGTGCTGCGCGCCGGGCTCACCCCCAAACACGTGGACGTGCCCGAGCTCCTGAAGGTCGTCCGGTTCGAGTCGGGCGACCCGGCCGTGCTGCGCCCCGAGGGCGACGAGGAGGAGGTCTACGAGACCCCCATCGACGAGTTCCGGCTCTCCCGCTTCCTCCTCGCCCCCGGCGGCGCCTCACGGACGCTGCCCGCGGACACCGCGCAGATCCTGCTCTGCACCGCGGGCGCCCCCCGGGTCGGCGCACTCGACCTGGCGCCCGGCGAGTCGGTGTTCGTACCGGCGGGCGAAAAGGCCGAACTGTCGGGAACCGGCACCGTATTCCGCGCGACGGTGATCGTCTGACGCGCCGTCGCCGGGGTAGCTGCAAGAATGTGCGGCCGGTAGACAGTGCCTAGGAAGGACACCCTGAATCCATGAGCGCGTCGGGCGGTACCAAGGCGATCGTGGCGGCACTCGCCGCCAACCTCGCCATCGCTGTAGCCAAATTCGTGGCGTACCTCTTCAGCGGATCCTCGTCGATGCTCGCGGAAAGCGTCCACTCGCTCGCGGACTCCGGAAACCAGGGGCTGCTGCTCCTCGGCGGAAAGAAGGCCAAGCGCGAGGCGACTCCCGAGCACCCCTTCGGGTACGGGCGCGAGAGGTACATCTACGCCTTCCTCGTCTCCATCGTGCTCTTCACCGTCGGTGGCATGTTCGCCATCTACGAGGGCTACGAGAAGATCCACGACCCGCACGAGATCACGCACTGGTACTGGCCCGTCGGCGTCCTCGTCTTCGCGATCATCGCGGAGTCCTTCTCCTTCCGCACCGCGATCAAGGAGTCGAACCTGGTCCGCGGGAACCTGTCCTGGCGCCAGTTCGTCAAGCGCGCCAAGGCCCCGGAGCTGCCCGTCGTGCTCCTGGAGGACCTCGGCGCGCTCGTCGGCCTGGTCCTGGCCCTCGGCGGCGTCGGCCTCGCCCTGCTGACCGGCAACGGCGTCTGGGACGGCATCGGCACCCTGTGCATCGGCATCCTGCTGATCGTCATCGCGATCATCCTGGCGGCGGAGACCAAGTCCCTGCTGCTCGGTGAGGCCGCGGGCACCGACGACGTCGACAAGATCAAGGCCGCCGTCGTCGACGGGCACACCGTCACCAGCCTGATCCACATGCGGACCCTGCACCTGGGCCCCGAGGAGCTGCTGGTCGCGGCGAAGATCGCGGTCAAGAGCGACGACACCGCGGCCGAGGTGGCCCGCGCGATCAACGCCGCCGAGGACCGCATCCGCGAGGCCGTCCCGATCGCCCGGGTGATCTACCTGGAGCCGGACATCTACAACGCCGCGGCCGCCACCGCGGCCCCCGACCCGGCGAAGGCCCCCGGCGGCGACGGCCACTGAGGGGGGCCCGGGCTCGCGCCCGGGACACACGTGAGGGCGCCCGCGGCCATCAGGCCGCGGGCGCCCTCACGCGTCGTGCGCGGTGCTACCGGATCTCGCGCAGCACCTCCAGGACCGCCGGGCCGTCCGGAGCGCCCTGCAGCCGCTCCCGGAACCCGGTGTCCATGAGCTTGCGCGACAGCAGCGCCAGGATGCGCAGGTGCTCGTCGCCCGCCGCGGCCTCCGGCACCGAGATCATGAAGACCAGCCGGGCCTTCGTACCGTCCAGCGAGCCCCACTCGATGCCCTCGCCGGACCGCGCGAAGCCGACCGTCGGGCGGATCACCGCGTCCGTCTTGGCGTGCGGGATCGCGATGGACTCGCCGAGGCCGGTCGTGCCCTGCGCCTCCCGGGCGAGGGCGACCCGTACGAGCTCGTCCACGTCCCGGACGTTCCCGGTGGTGGCCAGCATCTCCGCCATCTCGCGGATCGCCGCCTCCTTGGAGTCCGAGGTCAGCTCCGTCTTCACGGTCCGCCCGGTCAGGTACCCGGACAGCACCTCGGGCTCGTCCACGGCCGCGGCGGGCGCGGCGCTCTCCCGTACGGAGCCACCCGCAGCCGCGCCGGTGGCGACGCCCCCGGCCGCACCGGCCCCCGCACCCGCTCCGACCAGCACCGGCTCGGGCGCGAGCGGCTTCGGGCCGGCCGGAGCCGCGCCGCTCCGGCGCTGCTTGAGCCCGATCAGGGCGTTGGTGGTCAGCGCGGTGACGACGGTGCCCGCCGCGATCGCGACGAAGAACATGCCGACCCCGCCGACGGCGCCGAACACGGAGACGATCGGGCCGCCGTGCGGCACCGAGTTCGTGACCCCGGCGATGCCCGCGATGGCACCGGCCACCGCGCCGCCCAGCATGTTCGCCGGGATGACCTGCGCCGGCCGTGCGGCGGCGAAGGGGATCGCGCCCTCCGAGATGCCGAAGCAGCCCATGAAGAGCGCGGCGATGCCGGTCTCGCGCTCCTGGTCGCTGTACAGCTTGCGCCGCAGCTGCGTGGCCAGTCCCTGGCCCAGCGGCATGACGGGGATGGCGGCGGCGGCCATGCCCATGACGGTGTTGTTGGTGCCGATCAGGCCGACCGCGACGAGGAAGGCCGTCTTGTTGACCGGCCCGCCCATGTCGAAGGCGATCATCAGGCCGATGATGGCGCCGAGCAGGACCGCACTGGAGCCGGTCATGCCGTTCAGCCAGCTGGTCAGGTGCGTGAACACCCAGGAGATCGGCTGCCCGATCACGTAGATGTAGAACAGCCCCAGCGCCAGCGTCGACACGATCGGGATCACGATGATCGGCATGATCGGCTGGACGAACTTCGGGACCTTGACCTTCTTGATCCAGATGACCAGGTAGCCCGCCAGGAAGCCGGTGGCGATCGCCCCCAGGAAGCCCGCGTTCGCGTCGGCCTTGTAGATGGTGGTGGCGTCGGCGGCGAGGAAGCCGCCGATCATGCCGGGCACCAGCGCCGGCCGGTCACCGAGGGCGTAGGCGATGTAGCCGGAGAAGATCGGCAGCATCAGCGTGAAGCCGAGGGTGCCGAGCGCGTTGACGTAGAACCAGAAGGACCCCTCGTCGAAGGTGATGCCCTTCGAGGAGGAGTGCCCGCCGAGCGCGATCGACACGGCGAGCAGCAGCCCGCCCACGACCACGAACGGAATCATGTGGGAGACGCCGTTCATCAGGGCCTTGTACGCGGCGCTGCGCTCCCGGCCGCCTCCGCCTCCGCCCCCGCTCCCGCCCGCCGGGGCCGTCCCGGACTGCACCGGCGCGCTCTGGACCCGCTCGATGAGCTCCTTCGGCTTGTGGATGCCGTCGGCGACCCCGGTGGACAGGACCCGCTTGCCGGCGAAGCGCTCCCGGTCGACCTCCTTGTCGGCGGCGATGATGATTCCGTCGGCCTCCTTGACATCGTTGTCAGAGAGCACGTTCTCGGCCCCGATGGAGCCCTGGGTCTCCACCTTCATGTCGACGCCGAGCTCGTCGGCGGCCTGCTGGAGCTTCTCCGCCGCCATGTAGGTGTGCGCGATGCCCGTGGGGCACGCGGTGACGGCGAGCAGCTTGAGGCGCTTCTGCCCGCTTGCGCCCCCGCCTGCGGGAGGGCCGGCCGGACTGGTCACAGAAATCTCCTTCACGCCATGGGTCCTGCGGGGATCGCGCGGAAGTTCCGATCCACCGGCATCCTCCCGCACACAGGAGGTGGATTAAAAGTCCGAAAGGCCCCGAAAGCTCCTGCCGGAGGGCCCGACCTCCGCAGACGACTCTTCCCCCGGGCGACTGGGGCACGCGCCGCCGATCGGTGTAGATTCGTCATCAGTGTCAGGCGTCGCTGCTGATGGCGGTCGGGCGGTCTTCGCGACCGGCCGAGGGGAGAGAGGGCCCCCGACGGACTGTGCTCGGTGTTCCATCCCCCAGACTCGTCCGGGGTACCCCAGCCGTCCGGCGCACGGCCCAGAGCCGTACCCACCCTCTCGAACCATGAGGAGCAGCACCCATGGACTTCAAGGTCGCAGACCTCTCCCTTGCCGCCTTCGGCCGCAAGGAGATCACCCTGGCCGAGCACGAGATGCCGGGTCTGATGTCGATCCGCGCCGAGTACGCGGACGCCCAGCCCCTGGCCGGTGCCCGCGTCACCGGCTCCCTGCACATGACCGTGCAGACGGCCGTGCTCATCGAGACCCTCGTCGCCCTCGGCGCCGACGTCCGCTGGGCCTCCTGCAACATCTTCTCCACCCAGGACCACGCGGCCGCCGCCATCGCGGTAGGCCCGAACGGCACCCCGGAGGACCCCCAGGGCGTCCCCGTCTTCGCCTGGAAGGGCGAGACGCTGGAGGAGTACTGGTGGTGCACGGAGCAGGCGCTGACCTGGCCGAACACCCCCACCGGCGGCCCGAACATGATCCTCGACGACGGTGGCGACGCCACCCTCCTCGTCCACAAGGGCGTCGAGTTCGAGAAGGCCGGCGCGGCCCCGGACCCGTCCACGGCGGACTCCGAGGAGTACGCGTACATCCTCACGCTGCTCAACCGCACCCTTGGTGAGAACCCGCAGAAGTGGACGCAGCTCGCGTCCGAGATCCGCGGCGTGACCGAGGAGACCACCACCGGTGTCCACCGCCTGTACGAAATGATGGCCGAGGGCACCCTGCTCTTCCCGGCGATCAACGTGAACGACGCCGTGACGAAGTCGAAGTTCGACAACAAGTACGGCTGCCGCCACTCCCTGATCGACGGCATCAACCGCGCCACCGACGTCCTCATCGGCGGCAAGACCGCCGTCGTCTTCGGCTACGGCGACGTCGGCAAGGGCTGTGCGGAGTCGCTGCGCGGCCAGGGCGCCCGCGTCATCGTCACCGAGATCGACCCGATCTGCGCCCTCCAGGCGGCCATGGACGGCTACCAGGTCGCCACCCTCGACGACGTCGTGGCGACGGCCGACATCTTCATCACGACCACGGGCAACAAGGACATCATCATGGCCTCCGACATGGCCAAGATGAAGCACCAGGCGATCGTGGGCAACATCGGCCACTTCGACAACGAGATCGACATGGCCGGCCTCGCGAAGATCGACGGCATCGTCAAGGACGAGGTCAAGCCCCAGGTCCACACCTGGAAGTTCCCCGACGGCAAGGTCCTCATCGTCCTGTCCGAGGGCCGCCTGCTGAACCTCGGCAACGCGACCGGCCACCCGTCGTTCGTCATGTCGAACTCCTTCGCGGACCAGACCCTGGCCCAGATCGAGATCTTCACGAAGCCCTCCGAGTACCCGACCGACGTCTACGTGCTGCCCAAGCACCTCGACGAGAAGGTCGCCCGCCTGCACCTCGACGCCCTCGGCGTCCGCCTCACCACCCTGCGCCCGGAGCAGGCCGCGTACATCGGCGTCGACGTCGACGGCCCGTACAAGCCGGACCACTACCGCTACTGATCCCCGCGGATCCGCAGCAGCCCGCCCGTCCGAGTCAGGCCCCCGGCACACCTGCCGGGGGCCTGCCCCGTGCGCACGCACGATCCCGCGAACGACCCAGGGAGGACGCCGTGCCCCGCGGCCGCTACTCGCTCCACGACCCGCACGACCGCACCCCCCTCGGCGAGGAGCACTTCCACTGCGCGCCCGGCCCCTCCGGCTGGCGCTACGTCTCCCAGCTCACCGCCCCGAACGGCGACCACCGGGGCTCCGTGGACCTGGCCGTCGACGAACTCGGCCGCCCCATCCGCCTGGAGGCCAACGCGTCCAGCTGGCAGGTCCGGGGCGCCGCCATCGACGGCGTCACCTGGGTCCGCACCGATCCCGCCGGCCGGGAGGCCACCGAGGGCAACGTCCGCGCGCCGGGCTTCACCGGCACGTCACCGGCCTTCCTCGTCGCGACGGCCCGCCTGCTGCGCCCCGCCGTCGGAGCCCCGGCCACCCGCGTACGGCTCGTCGCCCTCACCGACCCGGTCCTGGCGCCCCGTACGGTCGACCAGGCCTGGGCCCTGCTGCGGCGCGAGGAGCACCCCACGGACAGCGGCCCGCTGCTCGTGGACACGTACGAGGTCAGCGCCCTGGACACCGGAGAGGTGCACACGGTCCACATCGCCGGGGACGTCGTCCTGTCGGCACCGGGCATCGAGCTCGAACACCTGGAGACCCCGCCCTCGACCTTCCCGGACCCCGTCGGCTAGGCGGGCGGCGCGAACCCGCCACGGTGCCGCGGCGCCTCCGGCTCCGCAGGCGCGGCGGGTGCGGCGTACGCGGGCGCGGCCGGCGGGGCCACCGGGGCAACCCCGCCCGGAACGGGAGCCGGGGTGTGAGCCGGCGCCGGAGCGTAAGCCCCGGACGCGACCGGGGCCGGAGGCCCGGCCGGGAGCCGGCCCGGCGCCCCGCCCGGAAGGCCGTGGCCCGGCGCCGCACCCGCGAAGGCCCGCGCCGCGTCCCGCGATTGCCGCTCGTGCACCACGGCCATCAGGTACGCGGCGGCCGGCACCCCGGCCGGCGGCGGCGTCCCGGTCCGCGCCACCAGGTCGTCGGCGAGCTTCGCGGCCATCGCCGCCCCCACGTGCGGATCCAGCTGGGACATCCGCGTCAGGTACTGGCGTATCGCGAGCCACAGCCCGTCCGGCACCGCCGACAGGTCCAGCCCGGCGAACCGGCCGGCCAGCCACGGGGGCGGCGGCGGAACCGGCATGACCCGCGCCCCGGGCACCCGCTCCCGCACCACCAGCGTCCCGGCGAACACGTCACCGAGCCGCCGCCCCCGCTCGGACGCGAGCGAGGCGATGCAGGCCACGGACCCGAACGTCATCAGCAGTTCCACGACCCCCATGGACCCGCGCACCAGCGCGTGCCGGAAACGGATCGGCCCGCCGTCGTCCCGCACCACCCGCAGCCCGCAGGCCAGCTTCCCGAGCGAGCGCCCGTGGGTCAGCGTCTCCACCGCGATCGGCACGCCGACCACCAGCAGCAGTCCGCTCGCGACCGACACCGCCGCCTGCGCGGCCTCGTCCAGGGTGGACATCGAGAACGCCAGCCCGATCATGACCAGCAGATAGACGAGCAGGTAGACGAACAGGTCGAGGACGTAGGCCACGGCCCGGCTCGGCACCCTCGCGGGCCGCAGCCCCAGGACCACCGCGTCCCCCGTCACCAGATCGCTCACCGCAACACCCTTCACGTGACCTGACCCGCCCCATCGGCATCCAGTCTGCCAAGCTGACCACATTAGGAGTAGGCAGAAACTGGGGACCTGGGGCAGGGGAGCGGCAACCGGATGGATCTCGACGTCTTCGTGACGGCACACCGGGCGGAATGGGACCGCCTGGAACAGCTCCTGGGCCGCGGCCGCAAGCTCACCGGCGACGAGGCCGACGAGCTCGTCGCGCTCTACCAGCGCACGTCGACACACCTCTCCCTGATCCAGTCCAGCGCCCCCGACCCGATGCTCACCGGCCGGCTGACCCAGCTGGTCGCCCGCGCCCGGTCGACGGTGACGGGCACCCGCCGCGCGAGCTGGCGCGACGCGGCCCGCTTCTTCACCGCCGGCTTCCCGGCCGCGGTGTACCGCAGCCGCCGCTGGTGGATACCGACCGCGCTGCTCTCCACCGCGGTCGGCGTGCTCATCGGCTGGTGGATCGCGACGCACCCCGAGGTCCAGGGCGCGATCGGCGCCCCGGAGGACCTGAAGGCGCTCACGCAGCCGGGCGGCGAGTACGAGACGTACTACTCCAGTCACCCCGCGGCCTCGTTCGCGGCACAGGTCTGGACGAACAACGCCAAGGCGGCGGCCCTGTGCCTGGTCCTCGGCGCCTTCCTGGGCCTGCCGGTGCTCTGGATCCTGTTCCTGAACATGGCCAACGTCGGCGTCGGCCTCGGTCTGATGGCGGCCGCCGGCCGCCTCGACGTCTTCCTCGGCCTGATCCTTCCGCACGGGCTGCTCGAACTGACGGCGGTCTTCGTCGCCGCGGGCACGGGCCTGCGCCTGGGCTGGACGGTCATCGACCCCGGCCCCCGTACCCGCCGCACCGCCCTCGCCGAACAGGGCCGCGCCGCCCTGGGCATGGCCCTCGGACTGGCGGTGGTCCTGTTCGTCTCGGGCCTGATCGAAGGCTTCGTCACCCCGTCCGGCCTGCCGACCTGGGCCCGCATCCTGATCGGCGTCGCGGCCGAGGCCGCCTTCCTCGTCTACGTGTACGTGCTGGGCGGCCGGGCCTCCCGCGCGGGCGAGGTCGGCGACGTCGAAGCAGCCGACCGAACGGCGACGCTCCCCACCGCGGCCTGATGTGCGTACGGGTCCGCTGAGCTGCTAGTCTCCTCGTCGTCCCGCAAACACCGTTGACACGGACCGCGCGGGGAGGTAGATTCGAACGGTTGCCTCGAACTGGACAAGTTCGGCAGCGATGGTTTAAAGTCTCTCTCGCCCCCAAGGAACTCGATTCCAGTGGGGCCGCATTCGACTCCTCGTCCAGGAATCTGAAGCCGGGAAATCCGGTGGAAATCCTCTGATAGAGTCGGAATCGCCGGAAAGGGAAACGCGAAAGCGAATACCTGGAAAGCAAATCCCGCTTCGACCGGGAATCGGACACGAAAGAGTCTGATAGAGTCGGAAACGCAAGAACAGAACGAAAGCCCGGAGGAAAGCCCGAGAGGGTGAGTACAAAGGAAGCGTCC